>JAFPVN010000047.1 GCA_017395275.1 Candidatus Methanomethylophilaceae archaeon
GGCGTGCTTCCCGACCTCCCTCCTGAACGTGGGCAGGAACGCGGTGTAGTAGAACGGGAGCTGCTCCTTCTCCAGGATCTCGTCCTGCAGGAGGTTGGTGATGGGGACCTCCGCGGGGGGGTTGAGGAACATGTCGTCCCTCTCGAGGTAGTACATGTCGTCCTTCAGGTTGGGGTACTGCCCGGTGCCTATGACGGCGGCCTTGTTGACGACCACCGGGGGGAACAGCTCGGTGTAGCCCTGGTCCTGGTGCATGTCCAGGAAGTAGTTGATGATGGCCCTCTCGAGCCTGGCGCCGTCGCCCTTGAGGCAGTAGAACCCGCTGCCGGCGACCTTGGTACCCCTCTGGAAGTCGATGATGTCCAGGTCCTCGGCTATCTCCCAGTGCTCCTTGGGCTTGAAGTCGAACTTGCGCTTCTCGCCCTTCTCGTACACGACGACGTTGTCGTTCTCGTCCTTGCCGATGGGCACGGACTCGTGGGGGATGTTGGGGATGTTGAGGATGCAGTCGTTCCTGATGTCATCGAGCTCGGCCATCCTCTCGTCGTTGGCCTTGACCTTGTCCGCCACCTCGCGCATCTCGGCGATCTTGGCATCCTTCTCCTCGCCCTTGGGCATCTTGGAGATCTCCTGGGAGACGGTGTTCCTGACCTTCCTGAGGCGGTTGTTCTCGTTGGTGAGGGACCTCCACTCCGCATCGGCCTCGAGGAACCTGTCGAGGATGGCCTCGTCCTTGTTCCTGTTCCTCAGCATCGTCCTGATCCTCTCGGGATCCTCCCTGATAACGTTAACGTCCAGCATCGTGAATCAACTCGGAATTTCTTCTGGGAGAGCGACGTCCAGGTGCGCTTGTCGGTCAGCACTATGACCCCTCCGCGCACGTCCACCACGACCGCACCGGTCTCGGCCTCGATGGCGTCCGCGGCGTCTCTGGCCCCGCTGTCGGAGTTGGACAGCACCTTCACCTTGATCAGGCGGTTCTTCTTCAGCTGCGCAGTGATCTCGGCGTAGAGCCCCTCGTCAAGGCCGTCCTTGCCCACATGGACCGTGGGGCTGATCTCGTTGGCCCTCCTCATGAGCTCCTTCTTGGCTTCCCTCTCTGTCATGTTCGCTCCCTTCCGTCGTACGGCATGCGCCATACCTTCCCGCACAGCCCGCATGTGACACTCCTGGTCCCGTTGTTCAGCCTGATCGTGCAGCTGAGCCCGGGCACGAGCGGCGCCAGGCACCTCTTGCAGTAGCGCCTGTCCTTGGGCATGCCGACGCGGGTCTTCATGCCGATTCTCCTTGCTATATCCACGTACCTGCGCGCCCTGTCGGCCCTTCCGGCCCTGAGGGCCTCGACCGAGAGGTCGAGCAGCCTGGAGATGCGTTGCTCGCCTATGCGGGCCACCTCCGAGTGGGATATGCGCCTCCTCGACATTGTGCTCGGCGACTCGACTGCGGAAGTCCTATAAGAAACGTGCGCGGAAGCTCGCAATCGCGCGACGGGCATCAGGGAGCGCAGGTACTCCTGGACCTCGGCCTCCTCGCCC
>JAFPVN010000048.1 GCA_017395275.1 Candidatus Methanomethylophilaceae archaeon
ATGGCCTGTCCTACCGCTATGTGGTCTATGGCCGTCCCGTTCCTGATCGGGGAGATCTTGAAGTCGTCCATCAGATCTCACCTCCCAGAACTGCGCAGAGCAGTGCCATCCTCACGGGTATGCCGTTGAAGGCCTGCTCGAAGTACTTGGCGTTCGGGGTGTCGTCGATGTCGGTGGAGATCTCGTCGACCCTCGGCAGGGGGTGCATGACGATGACATCGCTCTTCGCCTCGAGAAGTGCCAGCTTGTCTATCCTGTATGTCCCGGCGACCTTCTTGTACTCGGCGGGGTCGGGGAACCTCTCCTTCTGGATCCTGGTGACGTAGAGCACGTCGGAGTCCTTGATCACCTCCCCCAGGTCGGAGGTGATCCTGGGGTCGTAGCCGTGGTTCCTCAGGTTCTCCACGATGTCGGCAGGCATCTGGAGGGAATCAGGGGCGACGAATGTTAACTTCACATCGTACATCATCAGCGCGTCGACGAGGGAGTGCACGGTCCTTCCGTACTTCAGGTCCCCGACCAGCGTGATGTTGAGGCCGTCTATCTTCCCCTTGCAGTTCCTGATGGTGAACAGGTCCAGCAGCGTCTGCGTGGGGTGGGATGCGGCTCCGTCGCCGGCGTTGATGACCGGTGATTTGGCGTACTTGGTGGCGAGCCTCGCCGCCCCCTCGTAGGGGTGCCTCATGACTATGGCGTCGCAGTACGAGTCCACCATCCTGATGGTGTCCGCCAGGGTCTCGCCCTTGGCGATGGAGGTCGCGGACATCTGGCTGACGTCCAGGATCTGGGCGCCCAGCCTGTGGGCGGCGCTCTCGAAGGAGAGCCTCGTGCGGGTGGATGGTTCGAAGAAAAGATTGGCGATAATCTTGCCGTCGAGGGTCTTGGTCCTCTTCTCGCCCTTGGCGTAGGGGATCATGCGCTCGGCGAGGTCGAGCAGACACTCCACCTCGTCCTTGGTCAGATCCTTGATCGACACGACGTTCCTGCCGATGAACTGTCTGTAATCCATGGTTGCCCCTATTGCGTGCGCATTAATAACTATGCGTACGCGGGGGACTGGTCCGTCAAAGATTTTATATCCTTGTTGTCAATCGCGGTATCACCGGAAGTGGGCAAGTAGATCAGCCCGGTAGATCGCTTCGTTCGCAACGAAGAAGTCGCGAGTTCGAATCTCGCCTTGTCCACCATTCTCATCCAATCCCATCCTGCATCCGTTCCGAAGGTCCGCCGTGCAGTTCTTAAATTCTGAAAAAGATACTTCTCGCCATGCAGCACATGGCCATAGTCGAGTGCGTCTCGTCGGGACGCCTCTACGTGAACGAGATCATATCGCGCGGATACAGGCCGCTCATCGTCAACGTCACCACCACCGACCCGTACATGCTCAACTACCGTGAGATGATACGCAGGAGCATCGGCGACAAGGCCGATTACATCGACGAGTGCGGGGACTTCGACAGGTTTGTGGAGGAGCTGAAGAAATATGATATAGTCGCGGCGTTCGCCGGTTCGGAGTACGGGGTCCGTCTCGCGGACCGCATAGTGAAGGCGCTCGGACTGAGAGGCAACGACGCGGACACCACATACCTGCGCTGCAACAAGGAGGGCATGTACGAGGCCCTCGGGAAGGCGGGGATACGCAGGATCGAGGGGATGATGGTCAGATCCGAGGACGACATCAGGAGGTTCTGGAAGGACAACGACCTCGACAGGTGCGTGATGAAGTACGCCGAATCGGCGGCGACGGTGGGCCTGAAGATCTGCTCCTCGCCGGAGGAGGCCATAGAGCACTACAGGGTCATGCTGGAATCCGTCACGGGCTTCGGGACGAAGAGCACCGACATCCTCATACAGGAGTACATCGGCGGGACCGAGTACATTGTGGACACCCTGAGCTGCGACGGGAAGCACATGATAACGGACATCTGGGTCTATGCCAAGATAAGGTCCGAGGACGGTACCCTCGCATACGACTACGCCAAGCTCATAAAGGACCTGGAGCCGGGCCACACCGACATGGTGCAGTACGTCTACAAGGTCCTGGACGCGGTGGACATGAAGTGGGGCATCAGCCACAACGAGATCAAGATCGACAGGAAGGGGCCGGTGCTGATAGAGGTGAACGCGCGCCCCCTCGGGCTGGCGATGACCCCAGAGTACCTGGACGAGGCGCTGGGATACCATCTGACGGATATGGCCATAGACGTCTACCTCGATCCGTCGCGCTTCGAGCGCCTGATGCGCAGACCGTACAATCCGCCGAAGTACGCCATGATGAAACTGATGATCGTCCCGGAGGACATAGTGGGGACCTTCGCGCCCACCTTCGCGTTCAGCAACATGATCCGCAGCACCAGGGAGGTGCTGTTCTTCGGGAAGGATAGGATCTCCAGGTATTCGCGCACGATCGACCTGGACACCTCGCCGCTGGTGATCAAGATGATCAACTCCGACTACGGCGAGCTGATGAAGGACTACGAGGTCCTGCGCACGGCGGAATCCAGGTACTTCCACCTGTTGTATTCGCTGGGGGAGAAGCTCCGCCCGGTGGAGCCGAGGACTGACACCGGAAGGATACTGGAATACTTCGACCCGGGCAAGAAGATCGTCCTGGTCACCGACGAGGGCAGGTTCTCCTGTCAGTACGGCAAGAGGGTGCCCGCCTCCGATTCCGAGATCTACGAGGGCGCAGTGTACGCCGTGTGCGGGGAGATGACGGCCGAGGAGAGGTACAGGTCCATCTTCTGGACGATGCACAACATAAGGTCCGGGGGCCCGTTCATAGCGGTGCCGGAATCGTACGAGGCCATGAAGCAGGGCACGGTCCTCATGGACTTCCTGATGGACATCTGCGGCGTCAGGATAATGGTGCCCGCGTACGACTTCCGGGGTGTCATCTACGGAGTGAAGAGATGACCGAGAGGCTGCCGAGGGGTTGCGTCACCACGCTGGTGATCATATTCCTGGCGGCGCTCATCGACGGTCTCGACGTAAGCATAGTGACCGTATCGATCCCCACAATGGCCGGGGAGTTCGGGGTGTCCCTGTCGGACAGCTCGTGGATCGTCTTCGCCTACGTGGCCGGACTGGCGGCGCTGCTGCTTCCGATGGGGAAGTTCGCCAAGAACGGGCGCGTCAAGAGGTTCATGATCCTCGGGACGGCTCTCTTCGGGGCATCGTCCCTCGCATGCGGTCTGTCCAGGGAATACTGGATGCTGATCCTGTTCAGGATGGTGCAGGGGGTGGCCGCCGCTATGATGAGCTCCGTGCTGCCCTCCATGGTGGTACACATGCTTCCCCCGGACAGGAAGGGCCTGGGCATGTCGGTGATGGGCGCATCATCAGGTCTGGCACTCATACTCGGACCGGTGATCGGAGGCGTGATAGCGGACAACTTCCACTGGGGATGGCTGTTCTTCATCAACGTCCCGATATGCGTCGTGATCGTGGCGCTCGCCGCGGCCCACATGCCGAAGGACAGGGAGAGGGATCCCGAGAAGGACCCGACCCTGGCGGGAGGGATATCCGCGATGCTGCTGGTAGGCTCGCTGCTGGCGATCCTGGAGGACTTCGGGGACCCCGACATCGAAGCCATCGGCCGCGCCGTATGCGTCATCATAGCGGTCCCCTCGGCCGCGGTGCTGGTATGGAGCATAAAGCGCGACGCGAGGAAGGCGGTCATATCGCCGAAGATGCTCCGCAACAGGGAGTTCATCGTCATCGGGACGGCGTTCCTGCTCTGCACGTTGGTCGTATCGGGAGGACAGTACCTCCTTCCGTATATGCTGCAGGGCTACTGGTCCCTGAGTCCCCTGGAATCGGGACTCTATCTCTCGGCGGTGTCCGTGGCGATGATCCTGCTGGTACTCCCCGTCGGGAGGATGTGCGACAGGTTCGGATGCAAATGGCCGTCAGCTGCCGCGCCCATCCTCAGGGGTACGTTCTGCGCTCTGATGATATACCTGACGATCGAGGGATGCGAACCCATCTTCCTGCTCATACCGCTGGCGATATTCGGCGCCTCCCATGCATTCTCCGGTACCGCGCAGCCCACCCGCATGATACACCATGCCACCCCGGGATACGAGGACGAGGCCACGAACTTCATGCTCGTGGTAAACTACGTCGCGTCGGCGCTGGGATGCGTGCTGTTCGCCATGGTATTCAGCCTGTCCTCCGGCGGGGGACCGGCGGACATCGGCACGGACGGGCTGAGGAACGGATTCGTACCGACCATGTGGTTCTCCCTGATCATATTGGCAATCGCATTGGCCTGCACCCTGTCGGTGAGGAACAAGGTCGTGAAGGCGGAGCGAGAATGAAACGGCGGAGTCGAACCGCCCTTGCCCTCCAATGCTGAAGGGGGGGTTCCCGGAACCGAATACGGTTGCACAGGCGGGACTCGAACCCGTGACCCCCCTTTTTGGGTGGGGGCTCTCCGCGAGCTGCGTTTTATGGCTGACCAGGCAGGATTCGAACCTGCGAACCCGCTTGACGCGGAACTCTTCATCTGAGCTACTGGGCCGATCCCTCGCCGTACCGCAGGTTACCCCGCGCCAAGTCTCCATCCCTTGCGGGGCGGGCGACAAATTTCTTTTCGGGAGTTCGCACAAACTTGGGAACAATCCGTCCGATTCGGTCGGATATATAGTTTTTCGGACCGTCCCTGCTCCGCGTGTGCGCGTGGGTCTCGATTATCAAGGACAGTTTGATATACATCCAAGATAACACCCGTTCCATGGCAAGGGAGTCTTACAGCAGGGATCTGGAGGTCATGCTGGGGGACCCCAAGCGCGCCGTCCTCGTCATGACGCTGCCGCTTATCCTGTCGTACGCGGTGGCGCAGATCAACATGTTCGCCGACACCGCATGGTGCGCCGGGCTGGGATCGTATTCGAGCACCGCCCTGTCGTCCATAATACCGTACTATTGGATCATCTCCGGTATCGGGACGGCCATAGGGATAGGTGCCGCGGCCACCATAGCGAGACACCTCGGGAGAGGCGAATCCGGAGAGGCGGAGAGCCTCGTGGCGCAGACGCTGGCACTATCGGTGATCGTCGGTATACTCATCACCGTACCGCTGTACCTGTCCCTCGGTCCCCTGATGGACGTCATGTCCCTAGGGGAAGTATCGGATCATTGCAGGGAGTACATCGAGCCCGTGATATTCTCCAGTACGGTGTACGTCCTCAACGGCGCCGTGGCGGGACTGCTGCGCGCCGAGGGTGCTGCGAAGAAGTCCATGGCCGTGCTGATCCTGGCGGCCGTCATGAACATGCTGCTGGACCCGGTGCTCATCTACGGTGCGGGTCTGGGGCTTACCGGCGCGGGGATAGCGAC
>JAFPVN010000049.1 GCA_017395275.1 Candidatus Methanomethylophilaceae archaeon
AAATCCCCGCGTGCCCAAGCATCGCGGGGCGTTGTGGTTTCAATCGAGCTTCTCGAGCTCTTCGGGCGTGAGCGGCTTCACCGACTTCAGGTCCGCATGGCAGTAGGGGCACTCGACGGGCGAGTTGAAGCATACCGCCTGGCATTCCGGGCACCTCTTGGTGTTGTACGCCATGCCCATCGCCGCGTTCATCTGTTCCTGGGTGGGCATGCTAGCCGCTGCGGCCTGCTGTGCGGCCATCTGCTGCTGTGCTATCGCCTGGGCCTGCGCCTCGGTCATCTGCGGCTGTTCCTGCACCGCGGGAGCGGGTGTCTCCTGCACCTGAGGCGCGACCTCGGGCTCGGATTCCTTCTTCTTGCCGAACATCTTGTTCACGATACCGTCGGACACCTTGTCGGCGATCCTGTCGGTGGTCTTGTATTTGATCTTGTCGAGAAGTCCCATGACATCACTTGGTCATGTATGGGGTTGTCCCTATAAAGCGATTGGGGACATATGTCCAATGACTGGTCTGGCACTTATCGTCTCAGCGGGTCCTGAAGTTGAATGTGAGCTTGTAGCCGATGTTGTCGCCGGAGGAGTATTGGGTGCATTCTGACGCGTATTCCACGCCCGTGATCTCGCGGATTATGGTCTTGAAGAACTCTGTGTCGAACAGCAGCTGCGTCCTCATCAGGATCTCATCCGTCTCCGCCCCCAGTTTCCTGACGAAGGTGAACGGCACGAAGGACGTGATGCTCGTGACGGACATGTTCAGCCATCTGCCCTTGTCCATGACGATGTTCATTATGGACTCTATGGTCTTCTTCTCGGACATGTCGCAGAACTGCTGCGCCAGCGACCTTGCGAGACGGCCTATGGCCGATTCCACGACTATTCTGAGGTTGATCAGCCTCTTTATCAGCGCCGAGAGGATGTGACCGTAGGACGTGGACGGGTTCTCGAAGGAGCTCTGGCAGTAGTCGTCGGGGACGTATGTCATCAGCGAATTAGCATCCTTCGTCCAGTTGTACAGGTCTCCGCCCCTCTTGACGAACTTCCTCTTGCCCATGATCTTGACGTCCTCCACTATCCCGACGCTGATCATCTTCTCCAGGTAGAACAGTACCGAGGACTGGGGCTTCTTGTCCTCCGTCTTCAGGGCCTTCGTGATGTCCGCGGAGGACATGGGTACGCCGCTGGGCATGGCCTCCAGTATGACTAGCCCGAGATGGCTGTCCACGCTCCTGAAGTTGCCGAACGACGTTATGTATATCATGAAGTCCGCATCGGCGTCCTTGTCGTATGCGAAGTCCGCCGGTATGAGGTCGATGTCCTTCATGGCATCGTTGTGATTGAATGTGCCAGTGACCTTGTTCCCTTCGATGGTGACGGACTCGATGGCCTCGTCCGACCCGCCGTTGATGACCGCAGACACCGAATAGAGCACGAACATGGAGAACAGCTTGGCCAGTTCCCCGGTAAGCGAACCCGAACGGAAGGCCACATCGACGGTGACGGGAAGTCTGCTGGTGACGGTAATGTCTGCAGCGTTTACCCTGTCGTACCATCCGATCAGGTTCTTCAGCGCCTCGTCCCTGTCTTCGAAGCGCTTCATGAGATACTTACCGAAGTCGTTGCCCAGGGTCTTCATTATGGGCGTTATGTCCAGCCCATAGGCCAGGGATGCCGCCACTATGTAGTCGAAGTTGAGCCTGTACAGGTCATAGTCGTCCATGTTCCTGGACATGAAGTACTTGGAGTAGTCGTTATAGTGTACCAGGGGCTCGATGGTACCAAGGATCCTGTAGCTGTCGAGCTCGTATCCCTTCTTACCGGATACGTTCCCGTACTTCAGGACGCCTTTCTTTACCAGGTCCTCCAGTGTGCTGAATATCGACGACTTGGGGAGTTTGGTATCTGCGGTGACGTAACAAAGCTCGACGGCCTTCCCGTCCTGCATTGCCCTTCCCGAGACAGAATGGAGTATCTCCACGCGGTTCGCCCCGCTGACCAGGACAGGTCCCTTGCGGGTGATGTATACCTCGAAACATTCGGGCGGCAGACCGTTCACGAGTAAACTTCACGCTATCCTTTTAATAAAGATTCGCTGGGTGGCTAAAAAAACAAGAACGCAAATTCAGTTTTTCGGCATGTTTTGGCCATTTTTGACCAATCTTCCGTGGACGGCCCAATAGATCATCAGGCTCACGAGCGAGATGACCGCACAACTTAAATACATGTCCCTGTACCCTGCCGTGGCTATGACCAGTCCGAGGACCATCGGCCCTATCCCGGTGCCCAGATCCGTTATCATGGCGAAGGTGGACGTGGTGACCCCGAGCCTGTGCGGCGGGCTCTTGGATATGGCGGATGCCTGGCAGACGGCGTAGGCTATGGACATGCCGTATCCCATCAGGAATCCCGTGGCCAGGAACACCCACGGGATTTCCGCCTGCGAGAAGGTGAACATCCCGGCTGCGAACAGGAGTATGCCCAGCGTTATGATCCCGTTGGGTCCCTTCGTGTCGAATATCCTGCCGGTGGTCAGCCTCGAGACGAGCGTACCCGCCGACACCATGAGGTAGAAGTACGCCGCGGCCTCCGTCATCCCGATTTCCTCCGAGTAGGGGTCTATGAAGGACAGCACCCCCGAGTACGAGAAGAAGAACACCATGGCCGTGATGCCCAGAGGGACCGCCGAGAGCTGCAGCACGTTTCCCAGCCCGAATCCCTTCGCTTCGGCACGCTGCTCCTTGGTGAGCGTCTCCTCGGGCACGTGGATCAGCAGGGCGCACACCACGGCGACGGAGTACATCACTATACCGATGGTGAATACAGATTCGTAGTTGGGCGCGAGCATAAGACCCAGATACGGACCGATGGCGGTGGACAGGGTGATGCTCAGAGCATAGTATCCCATGCCCTCCCCGAGCCTCTCCCTCGGGAGGATCCTCGCTATTATGTCCGCCGTGCAGGTCACGGCTATGCCGTAGCCTACGCCGTGCAGGAACCTGACGGCGTACAGCATGGGCATCGACGTCACGAAGAAGTACAGGAAGGATATGCCGAGGGCGAAGAGCTCGGAGATGATCAGCATCCTCTTCCTCCCCACGAGTTCGACGTACTTCCCCAGGAACAGCCTGGAGAACAGTCCCCCTATGACGTACATCCCGGCGCTGAGCCCCGCCTCCGCCTCGGAGCATCCGAAGGATGACATGGCGTAGGCGGTGATGTTGATGAGGATGGCGAAGTAGTTCAGGGAGCACGACATCGTTATGATGGAATCCAGCCAGAAGTCCCTGGTGAATATCGCTCCCTCGCCCGTCCTCGTCGCCTCCTACCCGACTGTATAACGTTCGTCATCGGCTTATATATTTGGAAGGTCTTGTCGCCCCCATGTCGTTGCAGGACGCGAAGATCGACCCGTCGCTCTCGGAGTACATGCCCCGCATCGAGGAGATGTACAACGCCCCATTTGTCAGATACCTGGGGATAGAGCTGGTGAGCATGACCGCCGACGAGGTCAGGACGAGACTGGAGCTCCGTCCGGAGCTCCTAAACAGCCACGGAATCGGCCACGGCGGTACCGTCTACACGCTGGCGGACCACACCTTCGCCTTCGCGTCCAACATCACGCAGGACGCCACCGGGCATTCCTCCAACATAACCTACTTCCGCCCCGCCACGGGGAAGTACCTGGAGGCGGTGTCGCGCAGGATCAACGCCTCCAAATCCTTCGGGACGTACGAGGTCTGCGTATACTCCGACGCCGGCAAGCTGGTGGCATCGGGCACCTTCACCGCGTTCAACATCAGGAGGGAATGACGTTGGCCGACAGGAGATGCCCACACTGCGGCGAGAGGGTCCCCTCCTTCAGCATCAACTGTCCCAACTGCTACCGTTCCATCCCGCCCGAGGATCCCCCGAAGGAGGAGTACCGCATCATAGATGACGACCGCGCACCGTCGGTCCGCAGGGTGAACAGGAAGCTAGTGGCGTTCCTGGCGTTCGTTCCGGGGGTGTTCGGACTGTTCGGTCTCGGACAGCTGTATCAGAAGGACTGGCACAAGGGCATAATGTTCCTTCTGACGGGCATCCTTATGATGGCCTCGATGGTCATGCTGCTGAAGATGGTAGGCGGGCCCGTCGCGATAATCCTGTTCATAGGGTTGCTGATCCTCTTCATCGGAGGATACCTCATACAGGCATTCGACGCCGTGGTGAGGTCGCTGTTCAGGTTCTGATCAGCGGATCTCCCTGACGCCCAGAAGAATGAACGCCGTCCTTATGGACATGTCCAGCGCGGAATCACCCTCTCTCGCTGCGGGAGTGTCATTGGGATACAGCGCATCGTATGCGTGAAGTATCGCAGCCCTCTCGTCGTCCGGGTCCGGGCCCTTCATGTTCTCGGGCACCAGGGACCCCACGGAGCTCATGACGGTCATCTCATGGGTGAGGCACCAGGGTTCGAAGGCCAGGAACCTGTTCACCGACATGCCTATGTCGAATGATGTGACGGTCTTCCCCCTCAGGATCTCCGCCACCTCGTCTATGACCGTGTAGAGGTCCGGAGCGTCCTGCAGTTCGTCCACCCTGATGCGGGAATGGTTCTCCAGGTACTCCCTCTGCTTGGCCGTGAAGGATCCCTCTTCCAGCATGATCCTGGAACCGTAGAGGCTCTCCACGTCCTTGGTCTCCAGGTCCACCCTGCAGATGCCTATTTCGGCTATCCTGTCCAGAGGGAATCCGTAATCGCCGTCGGTGAGCGTCTCCACGATGTAGACCCATTCCGCCATGCCCGTCCTATGGTCTCGCAGATATATAGCAATCTACCCGTCATGTCGGACGGAAAGGACAAAAAACGTAGACTTATATATCGCGGAAGGCAGGGTAAATACCGATGGAAGCGGTCAAGACCATAGATGCACTCTACGAGGAGGTCAGGGACTACGATATCGTCCTCTGCAACGATGCTCCTCTCACCACGGCACTTAACAACAGGGTGGACAAACCCATGCTGGGTCATTTCGCTGTGACCCCCAGGCAGCTGGCGGCCTCGATGGCGATCGAGGTCACGGGACAGCCCATAATCGATGACATCAGACTAGTGAAGAAGGTGGCAGACGACACAGGTTACGGACTCAGGTACGTCCACGGCGAGATACAGAATTTCACTGCCGCGGTAAGGTACACCCGCGAACCCCGCATGGGCAGGAAGTCCAGGAGGGTCTGGGAGGCATACAACCAGTACAACACCCTGGACAGGCTGATGCTCAACATAGACGATGCCGCGAAGGAGTACTTCAAGGGGAAGAGGGTGGCCGTCATCGGTCTGGCGCTCTTCGACGAGCTGGACAAGCACGTCCTCCCCCTCGACTTCGACGAGATCGACATAATGGACCATGGTTCGGAATTCACGATACCTTCGATACGTATCCTCGGCAACGACAGGCAGATTGCCGAATGCGCCGCCGACCTGGCGAAGAGGTGCGGCCCAAAGGACGTGGCCATAGTCATGGACACCGGAGGTGCGATGGCCGATGCCGTCAAATCGGCACTCTACAGGGAGTCGCTGCCGTTCATCAACTCGCTGAACGTCAGGGACCTCGGGACCGTCAGGAACTTCCTCGAATTCGTACAGCTGGCACTTTCGTTCGAGACCATCCGCGTGAGGGATGTCAGGGAGCTCATATCCGCATACGGCGGACTGATCTACAGCAAGTACGACAAGTACTATCTCTCAAAGTTCCGCGACACGGGTATCAAGAGGTCGCAGAGGACGGATGAACTGCTCGACATCATGTCCTCGGTTGCCGACAGGACGTTCGGTGACGTATGCTCGTCCTGCGTGCCTTCGGCCGACAGGCCCAGCGTGACCATGCTCCTCGACCAGATGGAATGCAAGGATGAGGATGTCACGCAGGACCTCCTCGACGATCTCGTCTACGCGGTCAACAGCATCTCCAGCCTCACCCACAACGAGCAGATCTCCCCCGATGAGAAGAGCGGGGTGCTGCTCGTCGATTGCAAGAACAGCGTCTACATCGACCGTCCCGTCGTCATATACGCGGGCATGTGCAGCGAGTGGGAGATAGACCTCAACGGACTGGATTACATCGATTCCAAGAAGCGTCCAGAGATCGAGGACGGGAACATAACCAGATTCAACGCCCTCATACAGCAGGGATCCGTAAGGTTCTATCTTGTCAACGCCACCAAGGGCGGCGAGGAGGCCGTACCATGCAAGTACTTCGACGCATGCATCCGCATGAAGTACTACAGCGACGACAACTCCTGGGTGGACGAGGGCGACGGGAGCACCGAACCAGTATCCTCATTCGGGCAGATCGCCGAAGATGTGATTAGGGGGCCCTGGAGGATAGAGAAGAGGGACCGCTCCGCCAAGGCAGGGGAGGAGTTCCTGGAGGACGAACGTCCCCCGGAGGTGTTCTCGAACTCCTCGTACATGAAGTTCATAGAGTGCCCCAGACAGTACATGCTCTCCAGACTCGCCGGGACGCCGGACAACACCTACACCCATACCGGCAACAGGATACACGAGTATGCGGAGTTCCGCATATCATATCCGGACATAGCGAAGGAGAAGGGTCTGGAGTACTATGCCGGTCTGATAGCCGAGGAGTGCGCCCCGCTGAACTCCCCCGACCTCGAGGCGATCGAGCGCTCCAAGATAACCGCCGCCGTGAAGGCGATAGACATGTTCATCGAATCGCTGGGCATAGAACCCGGGGAGTTGGTGAGGCGTTCCGAGGAGAAGAAGGACAAGAACATGTTCCTGGAGCTCCACGGGCTGGAGCAGAAGTCGGAGCATGCCGAGGTACCCCTCACGTACAGGGACGACGCGCTCCACGGGATCATTGACCTGCTTTGGGACGGCATAGCGTTCGATTTCAAGACGGGAGGCCCGAAGACGGCCTCCGAACTCGCATCCAAGTACGACATCTTCAGCATGGGCGACGGGGAGAAGCTGAAGGACCACAGGGATGCGCAGGCCATAACGTACATGACGCTCCTGGAGAGCTGCGGAATGGAGAACAGGAACACCTTCGAGCTGTTCTTCGCCCAGCAGATGTACATGCAGATGCTCGCCGGAAAGGAACCGGACATAGGGCAGTGCATACGCAGGGTGGTCCTGGTCGACACCTACGAGGACCTGGTCCGCAACCACACCCCGTTCGCCGTGGCGGCGAGCATCCGCGATAAGCACAATCTTGATACCATAAAGATGTACAACATATGTGCCAGATATTGGGGACCCGACCCGTCGGGATGGGTCTCGGACCCCGATGACGACACCGTCAGGTCCATAGCGTCGGAGGCAGGGATCGTAGGTGCGAAAGGCATCGGGAAGACCAACATGGAGGACACCCGGAAGGCTATCAAGGCCATCGTGAGGGAGGCCGGACGTCCCTTCGCCGTGTCCCAGACCGAGAGCGAGACGGTGGTGACGGCGCGTCCGACGGTGGAGAGGTTCAAGGCCAAGGTCAAGGAGGACCTCGAACGTCTGAGGGAATATTACAAGAGCACGTTCCCGGCGGAACCGGTGATCGAATGCAGCAAATGCGAGTTCCGCAGCATGTGCACCGCCGAGACCGAGGGAGGTGATGACGATGCCGGGTCTGAATGAGAGGCAGAGGGAGATAGAGAGCACGACCGACGGTCTGATGGTCGTGGACGCCGGACCCGGGACCGGGAAGACGCACACCATCACCGAGCGTTACATCAATCTGATCAAGAAGGACGTCAGCGCCGCCGAGGTCCTGATGGTGACGTTCACCCGCAACTCCGCCGCGGAGATGCGCGACCGCATACGCAGGGCGATGATCAAGAAGGGCAACGAGCTCAAGGCCGCAGGGGACCCGGCGGGGACCCTGCTCCTCAAGGCACGCGACGAGATCAGGACATCGACCTTCGACGCGTTCTGCCTGCGCATTGTACTGGGCTCACCCGAGGTAGTCAGCGAGTTCTTCGGATTCGGCGAGACGCTGTCGAGGGGAGCGACCCTTGTGGAGAACGAGACGCTCAACAGGGAGTACTTCTCCTCGTTCTACGCCGAATTCTCCAAGGAGTACGGTCACCTGTACCGCACAGGCATCGACTATCCCGCCATCATGGCCGACGGCACCGGCGACCTGTATGACTTGCTGGTCCGCCTGATGTCCTACGGCATCATCCCGCTGGATGACGACTCGTGGTTCAACGACGGCGGCAGGAGGATACTCGGCGATGAGAAACTCGCGTTCGACGTCCTCGCTGAGAAGAACGGGAAGGACCTGGCGCTCATCGACGGCGACAAGATCTACGCCGATACGGAAGGCAAGGGTCTGATCACCGCCAGGAAAGGCGTCGACAAGGACTACGCCCTCTCCGAGGGTGTGCTGAGGGAGGTCGCCGAAGAGGACAGGAGGAACCTCGTGTACTTCATCAGGCACGTCTACTACGAATACATCCGCCAGTCCGTCAGGGACAACAGGCTGACGTTCTCGCTGGTGAAGATAATGGCCTTCGCCGTGCTCTACCAGAGCGAGGAGGTCCGTGACCAGAACTCGGTGGAGTACATGATGGTGGACGAGTTCCAGGACACCGACGAGCTCCAGCTGATGATCTGCCTCATGCTGCTGAAGAAGGGCAACCTCTGCGCCGTGGGCGACTGGAAGCAGGGTATCTACGGATTCAGGAACGCTTCGGTCAACAACATCCTGTACTTCAAGGAGAAGGTCCGCGCGATGATCGATTCCCTGGGCAGGCGCGTGAGGTTCGCCTTCGGGGACCAGCCCTTCAAGGAGATAAGTCTTGACAGGAACTACCGCAGCACCACAGCCATACTCGATCCCGCGTTCAAGGCCATGGAGGCCCGCGGAAGCGAGAAGGACGTGCCCCGCCTGAAGGAGGGTTCGGTCACCAGGCTGACACCGGACAAGGAGGAGGGCGAATCCGCCGAACTGTATCTGAACAACACCGCCACCGAATACTGGTATTCCGACTCGAAGGACCAGGAGTATTCGGATCTCGTCGACAGGATAACCGAGTACGTCTACAGCGGAAGGTACAGCATAGTCGAGGACGGGAAGCTGCGCCAGCCCACTTTCGGGCACATCGGGGTACTCTTCAGGACCGTTAAGGACTGCAACCTGCTCTACGAGGAGGCGGAGAGGCGCCACATACCCGTGTTCCTGCAGGGGGATATGGAGATCATGTCCTCGAGACCCGGTAAGCTGGCACTTGCTTGGCTCAGGTTCATCAACGACAGCGGGGACAAGAGAGGGATAGCCGCGATCCTGGTCCACGAGGGATTCAGGATGCCGCAGATCAGGAAGATGTTCGGTGACGAGGATACCGAGGGATCGAAAGGTCTCCTCTCCAGACTGCCGCAGTATCTGGTCGACGAGAGGGACTTCCTGATGAGGAAGAGGAGGAGGCCCAACGACCTCCTCACATCGATATTCGCCTTCCACAGGATAGGCGAGGACGACGAGAGGGAGGCGGACATGGCCCAGGCGATCATCAACATCGTCTCCTCGTCCTACGACGGCTCGCTCATCACCCTTCCGGACATCATACGCCTGTTCGAGGAGGACATCGAGCAGTCCACCAGGTACGGCATCGACGCCATCCTCGGAACGGGGGCGGTAACGATACAGACCATGCACAAGTCCAAAGGACTCCAGTACCCGATAGTGATCGTCGGAGGCATCAGCTCCGGCAGGATGCCCAGCACCAAGAAGGACACCTCGCTGGTGACCTACGATCCCGTCTTCGGGGTCAGATGCAGGAGGGAGACGGTCTCGTCCCCCGGCGGCGTCGACGGTGTGGTGAACTCATGGAGGTTCAAGGTGATCTCCAATGCAAGGGAGTCGGACTACGACGAGGAGCGCAGGCTGCTGTTCGTGTCCATGTCCCGCGCGGAGCAGTACATGACCGTGGCATCCGGTCCGAAACCGTCGAAGTTCTACGAGGACATCGCCGGGAAGGACTTCAGGGGAGACCGTCCGAAGAGATACCCTGTACCGGAGACCGACCGTTCCAACCGCGTCACCGAGGATCCAGTCATCCCCGAGTACAGGACGAGGAGGCAGAACATCGCCGTCCACGACCTCATGGTGTACAAGGAGGGCGCCGAGGACCCCGGCAAAGGGAAGGAGTACGGCAACCGCGTGCACGAGGCAGCGCAGCAGATGGTTCTTGGGAAGAAGTGCGACGAGACGCTGGAGGAGGTCCCCCGCATAAGGGAGGTCCTGAACGGTCTCGGAGGCGCCGTGTTCATGGCCGAGCTGGACTGCGCGCTCCCCGTCGGTGACGTGACCGTCCGCGGCACCATCGACCTGCTGGCGGACTTCGGCGATCACATAGAGATACACGACTGGAAGACCGACGTCGACAGGCGCAACCTGGATTCGTACATCACGCAGCTGAGCGTCTACTACCACGCCGCCCACGGATTCAGGGATGTGCCAGTGAGGTGCTTCATACAGTTCCTGCATGACAGAGAGGCCGTGGAGGTGAGGCCTCTGACGATGGACGAGATCGAGGAGAAGGTGGAGGCATACTGCACCCAGTCCCTGGTGGTGGACACGGAGTCTGACACGCGCACGCACACTTTATAAGTGGCGCGCACATACCCGCATCATGGTCGATGTAAGGGGACTCTCCGAGCAGGAGGTCCGCGAGAGGATTGAGCGCGGAGAGGTGAACTCCGAGATCCAGCAGGAGACGAAGACATACGGTC
>JAFPVN010000050.1 GCA_017395275.1 Candidatus Methanomethylophilaceae archaeon
GACTTGGCCCTGACCTCTCCCGCAATGAAGTCCTTCCAGGTCCCGAAGAGCTTGGTGAGGTACTCCTCGGCGGACACATCGATGGCGATGAACTGCTCGACGTTGAGCTTCATGTCCTTGCGCATCTGCTGTATCCTCCTGATGAGCTCGCGGGCGTAACCCTCGGCCTCGATCTCCGGCGTCACGTCGAAGTCGATGACGATCTGACCGTCGCTATATGCGGTGGGCTCCTTGTCCCTGGGCAGCCTGTCGGACGTGGTGTAGACGATCTCCTTCACGTTGCCCTGCTGCTTCAGGACGTCGTCGAACATCCTGACGGCGTCGTTGGATCCGGAATCCTTGCCGCAGACGAAGATCTGCTTGAGGGGCCACCTGAGCTTGCTGCCCATCTTGGCCCTTTCGGTTGCGATGGTCTCCACCAGCTCCTGGATGAGCGACATGCCGTGCTCGATGTCGTCCCTGATGAACGCATCGTTGCAGACGGGCCAGTCCTCCATGTGGACGGTGAGCTTCTTACCGCCCATGTGCTGGTAGACCTCCTCCGAGAGGTGGGGCGTGAACGGAGCCAACGCAACAGCGGTCTGCATGATCGCGTAGTACAGGGTGCAGTAGGATGCCAGCTTGTCGTTCTGGGAAGCCTCGTCCTCGGACCAGCTGCGGTCCCTGATGAGCTTGACGTACCATTTGGAGAGGTCCTCCATGATGTAGTCCTCGAGGGCGCGCGCGGCCTTGTGCAGCTCCCTGGACTCCAGTCCCTCGGTGACAGCCTTCTTCATCTTCTCGGTGCGCGAGAACATCCAGCGGTCCTCTCCGCGGAAGTACCTATCCATATCCGCTATGGGGTGCTTCTCGGGGTCGAACCCGTCGATCTCCATGTACATGGACGCGAACTTTACTACGTTCCAGTAGGTGTTGAGCACCTTCCAGGCGTTCTTCGGTCCCTCCTTGAGCGGCGGGTTCTTCTTCATGTCCCACTGGAAGCAGGTGTCGTCCCACGGGGCGTTTGCCCTGACGGAATAGAGCCTGAGCGCGTCCGCGCCGAATTCGGAGATGACCTCCTTGGGCACGACGACGTTCCCCAGCGATTTGGACATCTTCTGTCCCTTGGGGTCCAGCATCCATGCGTGCATCATGACCTCGTCGTAAGGGGCCCTGTCGAAGGATATCACTCCCGCTCCCAGCTGGGAGTAGAACCATCCCCTGGTCTGGTCGTGGGCCTCGACGATGAAGTCGCAGGGCCACCATTTCTCGAACTCCTCCTTCTTGGCGGGATATTCGAGGGATGCCCACGCGGCCACTCCGGAGTCGAACCAGACGTCGAGGATGTCGGGGATCCTGGTCATGGTGCCTCCGCACTTGGGGCACTTGAAGGTGACCTTGTCGATCCACGGCCTGTGGATGTCCATTCCCTCGGTGTATCCGTCGCCGTCCTTCAGCTCGTTGATCTGTCCTACGACCTTCCTCTCTCCGCACTTGCACTCCCAGACGGGGATCGGGATACCCCAGTACCTCTGCCTGGAGATGCACCAGTCCCTGGCGCCGTCCACCCAGTTCTTCTCCCTGGTGGAACCCGCCCAGTCGGGGACCCATTTGGCCCTGTCGATCTCCTGGAGCATGGTGTCCTTGACCTTGGGGACGTTGATGAACCACTGCTTGGTATTCCTGTAGATGATGGGGGTCTTGCACCTCCAGCAGTGTCCGTACCTGTGCTTGATCTTCTCGGTGTTGAACAGGAATCCGTTCTCCTTGAGGTATTTGACGATGTCATCGTTGGCGGTCTTGACCTTCCTTCCCTCCATGAGGGGGAACTCCTCGGTGTACCTTCCTGCCTCTCCGACGGGGCAGAAGGGCTCGACGCCGTACCTCTTTCCGGTCTCATAGTCGTCCGGACCGAATCCGGGAGCGGTGTGCACGAGTCCGGTGTTGTCCTTCTCGACGTAGTCGGCGTTGACCACCTTGAACACGTACTCGGACCTCTTCAGGTACTTGGGGTCGATGTCGTAGGGGGGCCTGTAGGCCATGCCGACCATGTCCTTGCCCTTGAACCTCTCGAGGATCTCGAACTTCTCGTATCCTCCCTTCTTCATCACGTACTCGGCCTGGCACTCCATGCAGATGGCTACCTCTTCCCCCTTCTCGCCGGAGAACCTGATCTTGGCGTAATCGAAGTCGGGGTGGGCCGCGACCATCATGTTGGACGGGAGGGTCCAGGGGGTGGTGGTCCAGATGAGGAGCGATACCGAGGGATCGTCCACCAGCGGGAACCTGACCATGACCGACGGGTCGGTCTCGTCCCAGTACTCGATCTCCGCCTCCGCCAGTGCGGTCTCGCATCTGGGGCACCAGGTGACGACCCTGCTGGCGGGGTTCAGCAGTCCCCTGTCGTATGCACGCTGGAGGGTCCACCATGCGGACTCCATGTACTCCTTCTTGATCGTCTGGTAGGGGTGATCCCAGTCCATCCACACCCCGAGCTCCTTGAACTCCTCGGTCATGCTGACGCGGAGGTCCATGGCGTGCTTCATGCAGGTGTTGACGAAGTTGTCTATGCCGACGACGTCCTCGATCTCCTTCTTGGACCTGATTCCGAGCTCGTCGGGCTTGCCGTCCCTGTTGACCCTTCCGGGCACGTTGACCATCTTCTCCACCTGTACCTCGATGGGGAGTCCGTGCATGTCGAATCCGGGCTGGTCGCGGACGTTGTATCCGTTCATCCTCCAGTATCTCACGAGGATGTCCTTGATCGTCTTGTTGAGACCGGTACCCATGTGGATGTGTCCGGTCGTGTACGGCGGTCCGTCGACGAAGTAGAACTTCTTTCCGCCGGCCCTTGCCGCTTTGGTCTTAAGGTATGCGTCGTTGGATCTCCAGGCCTCCTGGATCTCCTTCTCTATTGTCGGTGCGTCATAATTTGCGCGGACCTGCTTTATCATCGCCAGTCTCTCCTTCGGAACTATCTTGTCCGAACGGAACGGGCTAGGTCGCTCTATTATAATAACTGTTGGTCACGGGAAGAGGGGATAAGAGGAACCAGACCGTTTGATTAGCCAGGTACCAGAATTTACTGCATAGCATATATCGACGGACTCGCAGTATGATACGGGGACAAGGAAGAAGTCCGGTGCACAGGACTTCTGACCTGTGGACCGGACCCCTGCGTCCACCTGATCCGAGGAGGTGAATAGATCAAAACTTCCGAAGACAAGAAGGACAAGGGACGCTCCTTCCACATAGTTTCCCTTGTCCTCCAGGCACTCCGGCTTCTGGTCGAAGTGCTAAAGTAAACCCTTTACGGCCCCTTGGGGCCGGTCAAAGTTCTGAACAATTATCCGCTCGTCGATATAAAAATTATGTGTACCAGGTTGGTACCTGGGAAGAACCATCAGAACCATGCGTCGAGGGAGCTCTGCTGCCTCCTCGCCTTGTTGGCCTTCCTGGAGGCATCGATCCTGTCGAGGGCCGATGTCACCCTGTTCTCGCTGAAGTCGCGGTCTCTCATGTACTCGATGACCGCGTCGCGGTCCACCTCCCTGGGCTTGACGGAGTAGTCGTCGCTGTAGCTCCCGTGCAGGAAGATGTCCCTCACCTGCTGGTACTCGGGGATCTCCTCGCCGATATGTGCCAGCACGTGCTCTATGTCCCCGTGGTCCTTGATCAGCTTGAGTCCCTTCTTGGGCCCGATGCCGTGGATCCCGGCGTTGAAGTCGGTGCCCATGAGGATGCACATGTCCACCAGCTGCGGGCGGTCGATGCCCAATGCGTCGAGGAACTCGCCGGAGTCTATGATCTCGGTCTTCACGTCCCTGTAGACGTCCTTGCCGGGCACCTTCCTCCTGCCGGTGATGGTGACGTTCCTCAGCAGCCTTGGCGCACCGAATAGGAGCGAATCGAAGTCCTGGGAGGCCGATGCGTACACATCGCCCTTGGAGCACATGTACGCTCCCTGCGCCTCTCCGTCGCTGGGTGCGTACACGACCGGGAGACCGAGGAGACCGATAAGTTCCTTGGAGGATTCCAGGATCTCCGGCGTCATCCTCGACGTCTGCTGCGCCTTGGTGAACGCCTTGCGGGTGTCCCCCTCCTCCACGGCCTTCTGCCATTCCTTCTCGGCCTTCTCCCTGCGCTCGCGCCTCTCGTTGAGGGTGCCCATCTTCAGCTCGTGGGGCTTCCCGTCGAAGACGAAGAGGGGCTCTATGCCCGCCTCGATGAGGCTGGCAGTCCTGTACAGCAACCCCGAAAGATGGGAGGTGACGTTACCCTTGGAATCCGTCAGGGGATATCCGTCGGGCTGCCTGATTATCGACAGGAACTGGTAGATGGTGTTGTAGGCGTCTATCGCTATCGTCTTTCCGCTGAGGTCCTGGAGCTCCACCGTTCTGGGTTCGGTGAGTCCGGAGAGGTTTACTCCCATGGGATACCCTCAGTAGTCCTTCTCGTCCATTCCGTAGGGGAAGACTCCGATGAGAATCACGAGGAATGCGACTGCGAGCAGGATCCCCGACACATAGACGTTGACGAAGGAGATTCCCACGAACAGAGCGATGAATAAGAGTGCGATTAGGAATGCGAGGTTCCTGCCGTCAGTGATCTTTCCGTCCATGGACGCGGTATCGCGCGTGTATGATTAAAAGATGACGGTCACCACTGCTTCCACAGGGCGATCTCTGGCGCCATGTCACCGAGCTTGAAGAGATAGCTGCCGGCGACGAGCACGTCCGCTCCCGCATCGACGCACCTCTTCCCCGTCTCGCGGTTGATCCCGCCGTCAACGGATATGAGGATGTCCCTCCCGGAACCGTCTATCATCTTCCTGATCGCGGCGATCTTTCCGGGTCCGTTCTCCCTGAACTTCTGTCCGCCGAAACCGGGCTGGACGGTCATGACCAATACTTGATCCACAAGTGCCAGATAGTCCTTTATCGACTCCACGGGCGTGTCGGGGTTGAGGGAGATCCCGGGCCTCTTGCCCAGCTCCCTGATCTTCTTCAGCGCTCCCTTGATGTCCCCGTCGGCCTCCACGTGCACGGTGATCCAATCCGCACCCGCGTCGGCGAAGTCCTTGACGTATCTGATCGGGTCCTGTATCATCAGGTGGACGTCGAATGTGATGTCGGAGTGCTTCCTTATGGCCTTGACCACCGGCGCCCCGAAAGTGAGGTTGGGTACGAACATGCCGTCCATGACGTCGAGGTGCGCCCAGTCGGCTCCGCTCTCGGTCACCCTGACGAGTTCCTGACCTAGTTTCGAGAAATCCGCGGACAGCATCGACGGGGCAACCTTCACCATGTTCCCAGTATCGTTTTTCCATACTAAAAGAGTATTGTACGGATCCGTTCCTGCGTCAGATACAGTAAATAGAAGGAAAGCCGATTCGGGGTCATGGCAGACGAAATCTGTAACGTCAAGGGATGCAACGAGGTTGCCGAGCGCTCGATCAACATCAAGAAGGTCGAGCCCACCGGTATGGACATCGAGGAGGGGTGCAGGCAGGTGCACCTCTGCAAGGCCCATTACAAGGAGTGGAAGAAGCTCAGCAAGGATGCCATCCCCGATTATCTCGGTAACTGAGATGATCGACATAACCTTCCTCGGGACAGGGGCGGCGATCCCATCCAGAGAGAGGGCCATGTCCTCCGTGGCCGTGAGGCAGGGCCCCAACGTGGTCCTGTTCGACTGCGCGGAGGGTACGCAGCGCCAGCTGATGCTGTCGCCGCTGTCTTTTATGAAGATCACTGCGATCTTCGTCACGCACATGCACGGGGACCACATGCTGGGTCTTCCCGGGCTCCTCCAGACGATGGGTTTCTCCGGCAGGGACAGGGCGCTGACCGTCTGCGGACCCGAGGGGTTCGCCCGTTCGCTGGAGATGCTGCTGGGGTCGTGCGAGGGGGAGGTCGAGTATCCGCTGGACGTCCGCGAGCTGTCGCCCGGGGATACTGTGGAGCTGCCGGACGCCACCGTCACCGCGTTCGCCACCGAGCACGGGACGAGATCATTGGGCTACATCTACAGGGGACCGCCGATCAGAGGCAAGTTCGACAAGGCGAGGGCCCTGGAGCTCGGATTGCATCCCGGACCGGAATTCGCCGCGATCCAGAGGGGCGAGGCCGTGCGCGGGGTCGCCCCGGAGGAGATAGTCGGGCCGGAGAGGCCCGGACTGTCGGTGGCGTACACCGGCGACACCGTGAAGCTGGCGGGCATCGCCGAGGCCTGCAGGGACGTCGACGTCCTGATACACGAGTCCACCTACGACGCGGGCGACGAGGCGCTTGCGGAGAAGAACCTCCATTCCACCTGCGTGCAGGCGGCGGAGACCGCGAGGGACGCGGGTGCGGGACATCTCATCCTTACGCACATAAGCAACCGCTATACCTCCACCGAGGATATGCTGGCACATGCGAGGGAGGTGTTCCCTGACACCTATGTCGCGGCCGATTTGGGACGCTACGAGGTCACGCCCTCTGAATTCAGACAAGTTTGAGCAGGTCGGCGTTCGTTATCATTCCGACGATCTTCCCGCGCCGGGTGACGAGCACCGCGTTCGACGACATCAGCATGTTCGACACAGTGTCTATGCCGGCGGTCTCGGGCACCGTGGGAAACGAGTCCTCCATTATCTCCGACACCGTCATCACCGAGAGCTGGTCCAGGGACAGGTCGTCGCCTATGTGCCTGAATATCCCCCTCTCGGATATGCTCCCCACCGGGGAGTCCCCCCTGAACACGGGGATCTGCGAGAACCCCGTGGACCTAAGCAGCTCAGTGGCCTCGCGGACGCTGCATGTGTCCTGAACGGACACGACGTCCTTCGACGCTATGTCCATGATGTCCACCTCGTGCCTTTTTTCGGTCATGGAATCGAGCGCCTCGAACAGCCTGACGACTGTCTCGTAGCTCGCCGATATCCTGCCCTTCTCGATCTTGGTTATGGTGCTCTGGCTGACGCCCGACGCCGCGGCGAGCTCCGCCTGCGTCACGTCGAGCAGCTTCCTGCGCTTGCGTATCTCCGAAGTGGGTGGGAATCTCATCGGTTAGTGACAAAATTATTCCTATAAGAATAATCGCCATCCATCTAATTTATAATACTCTTAAACGATTCCCCTTTCAGTATACCGGAGTACTGTTATCATGGCAGCTGGAAAGAAGAACATCTACGTAGAAGACATTCATGACATCCCCACTCCCCGCGGAAAGATCGAGCTCGTCGAGAGGAAAGGAATCGGACACCCCGACTCCGTATCCGACGGACTTGCCGAGACGGTGTCCAGGGCACTGTGCAAGATGTACCTGAAGGAGTTCGGGACCGTCCTCCACCACAACACCGATGAGACTCAGATCGCGGCAGGAAAGGCAGCGCCCAGGTTCGGCGGCGGAACCATCGTGGACCCCACCTACATCCTCCTCGTGGGACGCGCGACCACCGAGGTCATGAAGAACAAGGAGC
>JAFPVN010000051.1 GCA_017395275.1 Candidatus Methanomethylophilaceae archaeon
AAAACGGTACCGAAGGATTTCGTCGTCACGGCGTACTCATCCTCATGCAAGGTGGAGGCCCTCAGGCACGTGAAGCGTCCCATATACGGCGTCCGATATCATCCCGAGGTGGAGCACTCCGAGTACGGGGAGGAACTGTTCCAGAACTTCATCGACATGGTCGAGGAATTCCACAGATGAAAGTCTGGCACATCATTGTGCCTTGAACAAAGAGGTGCCGGGAAGGGCCTTGTGCCCGTTCCCGATTCAGATGACGTCCTTGAGGACGGCTTCGAGATCCGAGAGGATCTGCATAATGGTGCTCCAGGACTCCATGGGGATGTTGGGGTCGTTGGAGAGGTCGGCAAGCACGTTGATCGCGTTGGAGACGCGGAGGTCGATGGGCTTGCTGGTGTTCATGAGGTGGTTCACAGCATCCGACGCGCCCTTCCTGATGTTCCTGGGCACGCCGCTGTCGTTTCCGAGACGTCCCTCGAGCTCGTTCGCGATTGCCTTGATCCTTGCTTCGGGTGATGCCATGCCAATCGCCTCACAGGGTGTCGAACTCGTCCTGGATGTCCATGACGAACTGCTCGATAACGTCCTCGATGTTTCCGGATTTGTACTCTCTCGCACCGCCGTAATCGCTGTCAATCCTAGCGATGAACATGTTGTTTTCCTTGACGATTTCGATGTTGCAGAGAACTTCTTCCATTTTAGCACCTCTTAGGTTGCGACTTAATCTACATCACCTATATAACCCTGTTTGGTGGGATAGTATCCCGCGGTACGGTATGTTTTCCGATATGTGGCGCATGCGGGGGGTGATTGAGCGATATGCCGTCCCGTCGGCTACCAACCTGCTTTATTAACAACAATGCGTTATACCAGCCATGGGAGGCGCGGTTCCGAAGGTCAGCATCATCATCCCGGTGCTGGACGGTGCGGATTACATCGATCGTATCGTCGGATACCTTCGGGAGCAGACCTGTCAGGACTTCGAGGTCATTTTTGTCATCGATAGCAGGTCCTCCGACGGGTCCATGGACATAGCCCAGAAGTACGCCTCCGACAACATCATCGTCATAGAGGAGACCAACGGCCCCCTCGGCATATCCAGGAACACCGGCCTCGACAGGTCCAGAGGGGAGTTCATCTGGTTCTTGGATTGTGACGACCGCCCGTTCCCCACGTTCCTGGAGAAGATGCTCCGCATCCAGGACAAGTACGCTGCCGACGTCGTCGGATGCAACTTCGTCTATTCCGCGAATCCGGACAAGGACTTCGGGTTCGACAGTAAATATACATTCAAGGTCACCGTCATGAATTCGGAGGAGGCGGTCCGGGCACGCGCCAGGGAGAGGTTCCCGGTCACGGCATGGTGCAAGATCTTCCGCAGGAGCCTCCTGGTCGACAACGACATCCGTTTCGCCAAAGGGTACTGCGAGGACATCGTCCACACCTACAGGACGATCTCCGCCGCGGACGTCGTCTGCTATTATGACGAACCGCTGTACGTGTACTATCAGCACGATTCCTCGTTCTGCAACAACAACATCAACTCCGACAAGCGCGGACAGGCCGAGCAGGACGCGTACGAGAACCTGGACAACTTCGACATCGATCGTCCGGAAGGGTTCTACAAGCGCAAGGCGCTGGTCCGCATCCGTTCCAGCGGACACATGACCTACAGGAAGTTCAAGGAGTTCGCCAAGAGCCCGGAGTGCAGGGAGATGCTGCGCCGCGACTGCAAAGGCGTTCCCGAAGCGTTATGGTACAGGATCTCGCCCACCACATACTACATGGCCATCCGCCTGTTCTTCAGGACGTACTACTACCGCGAGGGCAGGATGTTCACCGTCCCCGAGAGGAAGCACGACGTGCAGGTGATCGAGGAGACGCCCCTTCCGACAGTGGAGAACAAGATTCCCGTCACCCTCGGCATATGCGCCTACAACGAGGAGGGAAACATCGAGAGGACCATCCGTTCCATTTTCAGACAGAAGTGCCAGCTCATCGATATAGTGGATGTCCTGGTGGTCTCGAGCGGCAGCACCGACAGGACCGACGAGATCGTCGAATCGCTGTCCAAAGAATACCCCAAGGTCAAACTGATAAGGCAGGCAAAGAGGGAGGGGAAGAACAGCGCGATCAATCTGCTGTTCGAGAACAAGCGCACCGAGCATGTCGTCTTCCTCAACGCCGACAACATCTTCGAGAGCGCAGAATCACTCGACAGGCTGCTCGAACCGTTCCTCGACGATACCGTGGGGATGGTCGGAGGACACCCCTTGCCCACGAACGATCCCTCCACCTTATCCGGCTACACTGTGCAGCTCCTCTGGAAGATGCACCACTACGTCGCCGTGCAGGAACCCAAGACCGGCGAGCTGATCGCATTCAGGGACATCGGCACCCGTCTGCCATCGAACATGCAGAGCGACGAGGACATCCTGCGCATGAAGCTGGAGGAGAAGGGATTCCGCACCGTCTACGCCCCCTACGCCACCATCCTCAACCGCGGTCCCGAGACCGTGAGCGACTATCTGAAGCAGAGGACCCGCGTCAACATCGGCGAGAACTATCTCAAGAAGATGTTCTCCTACGCCCTGCCGACTCACGACTACGGCAAACTGATCGGAGCGTTCATCAACAGCGTCAGGGAACTCGGGTTCCATCCGTTCCGCATGCTCGCCGCTTTGTATCTGGAGTTCTACCCCCGCATCAAGGCCAGACTGTATGTCAAGATGGACAAGGGCGACATGTGCGTGTGGGACCAGGTCACCACCACCAAGAAGCTGTGACCTTTTCTTATAGAATAAGGGGAAGCCATACGAAAGCTTTAAAATGGGAATCCTAATAAGGGGTCATTTTCGTAGTCTATCGCATTAGTGATAACGAGCGAAAAAATCGATGGTGAATCTACACGCCATCAGGAAGATAGCATGGGAGTAGAAGCAAAGGCAAACGAAGCCCAGTCAAAGCTCGAGTCGAAGTTCAGCAACATCGGTAAGGGCAAGTACG
Source organism: Candidatus Methanomethylophilaceae archaeon (assembly GCA_017395275.1). Classification (GTDB taxonomy): domain Archaea; phylum Thermoplasmatota; class Thermoplasmata; order Methanomassiliicoccales; family Methanomethylophilaceae; genus SIG5. The sequence continues at coordinate 3,004 of JAFPVN010000051.1, forward strand.
GCAGGATCATCAGGCTCTGCCATACGCCGTCAGCCGACGAGTACAAGAAGACCCTCGTCATCGTGAGCATCGGTCTGGCCATATTGGGCGTAGTAGGTTTCGGCATCTACTGGATCATGACCTATCTCCCCGGATACTTCTGAGGCGAATGACATGGTAGGTATTGGCTCAACTAACTCCGAACCCAAGAGCGTCCAGGCAGGTTTCTCTGCCATCTGGCCGATCTCGGTCTCGGCAAGCGATAACACTGTCAGATTCATTTTCGATTACAAGTTCGGACCCGACGACGACGCCCCCGAGTGGGAGGTCATACTCCAGAACGACTACAAGGAGATCTGGAGCAGCGCCAGGGCCAGCAAGGAGGTCAGCGTCAACATCAACGATGCCAAGGAGCTCAAGGTCCTCGCCGTCTGCCCCAAGGGAGCAAGGTACGAGGACTGCGTCGACATCACTGTCACGGTCTCCGACGGAGCGTCCGATGCTGAGATAAGCTTCCATGCCACGGCGACCAAGTCCATACTCACGATGAAGACGCAGATCGACCAGGAGATCACTGCGGCGACCGACCTGTACAACCTGATCAAGGATGACGGGACCGAGAAGAGACCCGGTTCCTCGCAGGACGTCTACGCGATCCTCTGTCCCGACAACCTCCGCGGTTACGTCTTCGTGGAGGGAATGAACGTCGACCGTCTGCGCGAGAAGACTAGGAGCATAAAGAAGGCCAGGAATTTCCTGGAAGACCCCGTAAGCATCGGCGAGATAGAGGTCTATCTCAAACCGCTTTCCACCGTTGAGGGATTCGAGGAGGGTTCGCTCATCGAGATCACGAAGGGACCCTTCAAGGGAGAGAAGGCAAGGGTCAAGCACATCGACGAGAGCAAGGAGGAGATCACCGTCGAGCTCATCGATGCCATGATGCCCATTCCTGTCACACTCAATGGTGACAGTGTTAGAGTCATTGAAAAGGAGATGTAACAATGGTTGATACTGTTGAAGCAATGGTAGAAGGCGGCAAGGCCACAGCAGGACCGCCCCTCGGACCCGCACTGGGACCCAAGGGAGTCAACATCGGTCAGGTCGTCGCCAAGATTAACGAACAGACGAAGGCGTTCGCCGGAATGAAGGTCCCGATCAAGGTCATCATCAACGACGACAAGTCCTTCGAGATCAAGGTCGGAATCCCCCCGATGTCCGCCCTCATCAAGGGAGAGCTGGGGATCCAGACCGCATCGCACAACTCGCGCACGGAGAAGGTCGGGAACCTCTCCATCGAGCAGGCCAAGAAGCTCGCAGACATGAAGAGCGCCGACCTCCTCGGAGCCGACGTCAAGGCACGTGTCCTCGAGGTCGCCGGAAACTGCGTCTCCTGCGGTGTCAACATCGACGGAAAGGACGCCAGACAGTTCATCAAGGACGTCAAGGCCGGCCTTTACGACGACAAGTTCTGAAACCACAATCAAGGGGGCCAATCCCCCCTTCAAATTCATTTTCCTACTATCTGGCACTTTTCGTACCTACCCCATTTTCAAAAATCTTTCCACTGAATGTTTTTATTACCCGGCGCACATTGGGATGGCATGGCTCAGCTCGGCGATGTAGTAAGGTTCGTTTGGATGGTCTTCGGAAAGGACAAGTTGACTACGAGGGAGGTGGAGTTCCGTCTGGCGGAACTGTTCGACTACCACTGTCCCGACGATTTCGCGAAGACGATGACCAAGCTGAAGCAGGCCGGGCTGGTGAAGGGAGAGGTGTCCGTCGAGAAGGGCGGATGGATCTGGTGGGTGGACGACGAGTGCAAGGCACACGACCTGTCCAAGATAATGTGATACCATGAACTATCAGGACGGAGACATATCGCTGGCCTGGGAGGAGATCCTGGGCATGTCCAAGTACCACCTCATGCTGGTGGACATCCAGGACAACTATCCGGAGAAGAAGAGCCTGACCGTGTCCTTCGACGACATCGACGGATACAGCATCGATTTCGCCCAGTTCGTGCTGGCGCGTCCCGACAAGGTGCTGGAGATAGGGAGGAACGTGATCAAGAGCCTCCTTCCCGCCACTTGGGATCCGTCGCAGGAGATCAACCTCAGGATAAACGACCTCCCCAGGGATGCTAAGATAGACGTGCGCCAGATACGCGCCAAGCACCTCGGGAGACTTGTTGCGATAGAGGGTATGGTCAGGAAGGCCACCATGCCCAAGCCCAGGCTCGTCCGCGCAAGGTTCACATGCGCCAAGTGCGACGCCGAGGTCTGGGTGAAGCAGACCGGTACCCTCCTTAAGGAACCGCTGATGTGCCCCAACGAGGGATGCAACAAGTCCGTCCCCCGTTTCAACCTCGACCAGATGAAGTCGGAGTACATCGACACCCAGAAGGTGGAGATACAGGAGAACCCGGAGGGCCTCAGGGGAGGCGCGCAGCCGGAGAGGCTGTTCGGGTTCATGGAGGACGATATCGCAGGTACGGTCACCCCGGGTAACAGGATCATAATGAACGGAATCCTGCGCTCGGTGGAGAAGACCGAGCGCGACAAGTCCACGATCTTCGAGGTGTTCATGGACGTCCTCAGCGTGGAGAACGAGCAGGCCGACTTCTCCGAGGTGGAGATCACAGAGGAGGACGAGCAGGAGATCCTGGAGATGTCCAAGGACGAGAACCTCGCCGAGAACATCGTCAAATCCATCGCGCCCACCATCTACGGTATGGATGACGAGAAGATGGCCGTCGCCCTCCAGCTGTTCGGAGGCTCCCACAAGGTACTGGACGACGGAACCTCGATAAGAGGGGACATACACATCCTTATGATCGGAGACCCCGGAGTCGCGAAGTCGCAGATCCTGAGGTACATGAGCGACCTCTCGCCCAGAGGGATATACGCTTCCGGTAAGTCCGCATCCGCCGCGGGTCTCTGCGTCCACGGCGACACGATACTGAGCATGGAGAAGTGCCCCGTGAAGATCGGGGATTATGTAAATTCCCTGATGACCGACCCCGAGGAGTACCGCCCCGGAATCTGGAGGCAGGCCGTATCCGGCGACCGCATAGCGTCGCAGGGAGAACTCGGATCCATAAGACTTCTGCCGATAACCTACGTGTGGAGGATCAAGTCGCCCGCCAAGCTCATACGCATAACGACGATGACCCAGGACTCCATAATCATGACGCCCGAGACCAAGCTGCAGGCTATGCGCGACGGACGTTTCGATTGGTTCTCCTCATCGGAGATAGTCGCGGGCGACATGGTCGCCCTGGTGAGGGACAACATGCGCATGATCATGGTCGACAAGGTGGAGGAGATCACCGACGACATACCCGAATACGTCTACGACCTCACCGTCGATCCCGCCCATTCCTTCGTCGGGAACGGGTTCGTCATACACAACACCGCCGCGGCGGTCAAGGACGACTTCGGCGACGGCAGGTGGACCCTCGAAGCCGGTGCGCTGGTCCTTGCCGACAAGGGACTCGCATGCATCGATGAGTTGGATAAGATGAGCGAGCAGGACAGGTCGTCCCTGCACGAGGCGATGGAATCCCAGAAGATCTCTGTCGCCAAAGCGGGTATCACCGCCACGTTGCAGTGCAGATGCTCGATGCTCGCCGCGGCTAACCCCAAGCTGGGAAGGTTCGACGAGGACATGAGCATCGCCCAGCAGATCAATCTCCCTCCCGCACTCATGTCGCGTTTCGATCTTATGTTCGTATTGCGCGACATACCCGATAGGAAGAAGGACAAGAAGCTCACCGAGTACATCCTCAAGGGACACTGGCGCGGACAGGCCAGGGAACAGACCGAGAAGGGGATCGACAGCGGAGTCAACGCCGAGAGGATCCTGGAGGAGACCAACAGCATGGTCGCCCCCTACAAGAAGGACCTTCTGAGGAAGTATGTGGCATACGCCAAGAAGAACTGCCACCCCATCCTCACTCCGGAGGCGTTCGACATCATCGAGATGGACTATCTGAACATCAGGGGCAAGGGCGAGGACGGTTCGATCCCGATCTCGGCAAGGCAGCTTGAAGCGTACGTACGTCTATCCGAGGCGTCCGCCAGGATGCACCTGCGCAACAAGGTCACCGAGGAGGATGCCACCAGGGCCGTCCGTTTGATAAATTATTACATGGAGAAGATCGCGAAGACCGGCTCCGGATACGACATCGATCTCATGGGCGGGGAGACCTCCCAGAAGGACAGGAAGGCCATCGATGTCATCAGGAACATCATAGAGACGCACTCGCTCACCGGAGGCATAACCGAGGACGAGATCATCGACGAATCGGGTCTCGACCGCGCGGTGGTCGACAGGAACCTGAAGGGACTGAGCGAGCTGGCGGAGATCCTTGAGAACAAGGGCAAATACAGGATGGCATGACCATGTATTCGGTGAAGATACACAGGGGAGCGAGCGGAGAGGTGCTCGCGGTATGCGACGAGGACATCCTCGGACAGACCTTCGAGGAGGGTCAGCTGAGGATCAAGGTCGGAGAGGGATTCTACAAAGGGGACATAGTCGAGGAGGCCGTCCTGATCGAGCACCTCGGAAGAGCCAGATTAATCAATATCGTAGGCAACTGTTCAGTCGACATCGCTATACGCGAAGGCCTCGTGGACGCCGACTGCGTGATCTCCATCGGCGGCGTGAAGCACGCTCAGGTTCTGAGGTAAGATGTTCTGCGTCAAGTGCGGAAAGGACTGCGAAGAGCAGATTAACGGACTGTGCATGGAGTGCTTCCTCAACGGGAGGAAGCTGATGGTCCTGCCGCATCATGTGGACTTGCAGAGATGCACCAACTGTGAGGAATACAACATCCGCGACCACTGGACCAAGATGTCCGAGGACGATGCCGTGCAGGAGGCCGCATTGACAGGTCTCGCGGTGATCCCGGAGGCGCAGGTTGTATCGGTGGGGACGATGGCACAGCCCCAGGACGAGAGGACCTATGAGGTCAAGGTGGAAGCGGACCTGGACATCAACGGCTACATGGTGCAGGCGGAGGGCTCAACTCTCGTCAGGGTGAAGAACAACGTCTGCAAGAGATGCTCCAGGCAGTTAGGCAATTACTACGAAGCCACCATGCAGATCCGCTCCGGGGAGAAGGAGCTGTCCGACGGCCTCAGGGATGAAGTTGTAAGAAGGATCAGGGACTCGGTGGAGCAGCAGGCAAAGACCAACCGCCAGCTGTTCATCACGAAGGTCCAGCAGGTCCCCGGAGGGGTGGATATCATGTTATCATCCATCTCCCTTGCCCGTTCTCTGACGAAGGACCTCGTGGAATCCTACGGTGCCGAATCCAAGGAATCAGCATCATTGGTGGGGCAGTCCTCCGACGGCATCGACATCTACCGTCTCACGTATTTGGTAAGGTTCCCCGCATATCACACGGGCGACGTCCTGGAGTACAAGGGCAAGCCCTACAAGCTCACCGGGCTCAACAAGACCGGCGGCAAGCTGTTGTCCCTCATCGACTTCAGGGAGACGTCCGTCAGGAAATCGGAGATACAGGACCTGAAGGTTCTGGTGAAGTACGACGACAGGAAGGAGGCGCTGGTGCTCTCCCGTTCCGGCAACGAGATACAGGTCATGCACCCCACCAACTATTCCACAGTGGAGCTCCGCATACCGCAGGACGCCGAGCCCGTCGAGGGCGGCAACGTCAGCGTTGTCCAAGTGGAGGAGGAGCTCTACTATCTTCCCTGACAACGTTTTATTATTGGGTAGTCAATCCCCGTCCCATGATCACACTGCCTGAGACGACGGAGGACATCGTCGTCAGATTGATACGTCTGGCCAGCACCAAGCTGCCCGGGGACATCGGATGGGCCTTAGAGGCCGCCGCCGGATGGGAGACCGGGGAGATAGCGTACTCCCAGTTGGGGGCCATCATGGAGAACGCCAAGAAGGCCGAGTTACTCGGGAGACCCATG
>JAFPVN010000052.1 GCA_017395275.1 Candidatus Methanomethylophilaceae archaeon
GATGAAGATGATGCTCGGGGCGTTCTCCTCCGCTTCTTTGAAGATGTTCCTCAGCTTCTCCTCGGATTCGCCGTACATCTTACCGATGATCTCCGGTCCTCCGATGTAGATGAAGTTGCTGCTGGTCTCTCCCGCGACTGCCTTGGCGAGCATGGTCTTACCGGTTCCTGGCGGCCCGTGGAGCAACACTCCTTTAGGAGCCTCGACACCCAGCCTCTTGAACAGCTCGGGATGCCTGAGCGGAAGCTCGACCATCTCCCTGATCTTCTTGATCTCGTTGTCCAGTCCTCCGATGTCGTCGTAGGACACCTTCGGTACGTCCCCGTTGCCGTCTGCGGGCTTCTCGTTGATCTTCACCTCGGTGGTGTTGGTCATGATGACGGCTTCGCACGACGGTGCGAATGAGTTCACGATGAGGTCGATCTTGTTGCCCATCACGTTGAGCGTGATGGTGTCCCCTTTCGCGAACACACGGCCCTCCATCACCTGCCTGAGGTACTCCTCCCCTCCCTGTATGCGGAGCTGCTCCGTGGGAGCGAAGGTGATCTTGGTGGCGTTCTTCGCCGTGATCTTCTTGATATCGACTCTCTCATCGATGCTCGTACCGGCGTTGCGCCTGGTGGAACCGTCGATACGGATGATTCCCTTGTTCTCGTCTTCGGGACCGCCCCTGAGCGCCTTGGCGACGGTCTTCTTGCCGCCGTCAATCTGGACTATGTCCCCTACCTTGATTCCGAGGATGTCCATGATGCTCGGGTCGATCCTTGTGATGCCCCTTCCTGCCTCGCCGGACTTGAGTTCGGCGACCTTCAGTGCTTTCTCATTGGTCATTTCTATTCCTCCTTGTTAGCGTCATTGCCTCATCGCGTTGTCGATTTCGGCTAATTTTTTCTTGATGTTCCCGCGGCCGCCGTCCATGTCCTGGATCACGTCCTCCGTGGGCTCGCTCGGCCTGTTCAGCAGCTGATACGTCAGGTCCCTGTGGCCGTAGGTCATGTCGTCGCCGAGCTTCGACATGGCCGAGTATATCAGCTGTTCCCTCTTCCTTACCAGCGCGGAGCGCTCCCTCTCGAGGGCCTCTATCTCCCTGTCGATCTGTGCTATCTCCTGTCTGGCACTGTCGAGATTCTCTGTCTTCGGTATCTCTTCCTGTACGCCGGCCTCATCCTCCTCGATGATGTTGGTCACGAACATGCGGTTGCGCATGTCTATGACCAGGGTGAACTCCGATGTGGGGGCGTACATGGCCCTCATCGGACCCATCGTGCTGGTCACCTGATGGCTGACGACCATGCCGTTCTTCTCGAGCAGGTCGAGGTTCTTCATTATGGCCTGTTGGCTCACTCCTATCTCCCTGGATAGCTGGAGCGGGTAGCAGGGCTCCCTGACCAACGCTTCGAGGATCCTCCTTCTGGTTGGGTTACTGACCATCGAAAGGATCATGTCTATGTCCATCTCTTTCATCCTCTGGTTGTTAACTTTCGGTTAACAACTATGACATAGATGATTATTCTTCTATAAAAAGGTTTGTTTTTAGGATCAGTGTGGAGAAAAATGAAAGGTTTATATGTAGGATAGAATATGGAGTAAATATGATAGAATACGGAGAGATGCTTATAGACTCTTTAGGTGATTACGGGAATCCCGGTATGAAGATCACCCGGATGGTCAAGAGCGGACAGTTGATCCGTCTCAAGAACGGGTTGTATGAGACCGATGATATCATAGACATATTCCAGCCAGCACAGGCGATCTATGGTCCGTCTTACATCTCGTTCGGAACTGCATTATCGTACTACGGGATCGTTCCCGAACATGCATTCCATGTGACGAATGCCACATTTTCCAAGCATAAGGACAAGTGTTTCCATACGGATATTTGCTCTTATTATTACACTGATGTTCCGGCCGACGTCTTCCATCTGGAGGTTGAGACCGTAAGGCTGGGGGATTATACATATCGTATCGCGACCCGCGAGAAGGCGGTCTGCGACAAGCTGTACAAGATGCCTCCCATGGGGGATGTAGACCAACTGAGAGTGCTCATGTTTGAAGACCTTCGCTTTGACGATGAGGACATCGCGAAGCTGGATTACAGGACGGTGACAGAACTATCCGAGAGATACGGTTGCAAGAACATTCGTCTTTTCTCCGAGTACTTGGGGGGATTGGCTTGAAGAACATCTTAGGGGAGATGTTTGACGCGAGCGGTGTTGAAGACAAGATGGTGCCGCTGTTCGCTAAGGAGGTATTACAGAAGATAATCTTGAATGGATTGAGCAGGGGACAGTTCTTCAAGAAGGCGGCATTCCACGGTGGGACCGCATTGCGCATCCTGCATGGTCTCGGCAGATACTCTGAAGATCTGGATTTTACCCTGTTCGAGAGGGATCCGGATTTCAAGTTGAACAGATACATGACCTACATAGAGTCAGAGATACAGTCATACGGTCTTACGGTGAGCACCAAAGTCAGAGAGGGAACGGTCGGAAATATCCGGACCGGAGATGTCAGGTGCAATCAACGTGAGATTGTGATGAACATAGGGTTCCCTGAGGGGTTGGTAAGGAGATTGCATCGTGATGCGGTCGTCAAGGTAAAGATTGACGTCAATACCGAACCTCCTGATGGCGCCAGATATGAGAAGTTCGCAATGAACGACCCCTTGAATTATTACTTGTGTGCCTTAGACCTCCCCTCAATGTTCGCCGGAAAGATCGGGGCAGTCATAGCGCGTCAATGGGGAAATCGTATCAAGGGAAGGGACCTCTACGACTATCTGTGGTATCTGGATAACGGGATCGGCATTAACATGGAGTATATGAAATCCAATCTGGTGCGCCAGGAGATCATAGGAATCGATGACGAATTCAATCTGGATGTGCTCAGAAGAATCCTCTGTGATCGGTTCGATAAAATAGACTACGGTTCGGCCATGGCGGACGTGTGGGAGTTCGTGGTTGACGAAGTGCCGCCCGAGAATTGGAACGCAGATCTTTTCAAAGCCACGCTCGACAGGTTGAAAGAAGAGCATTGAGGGAAAGAGTCTGTTGTCGAAGATCCTTCGACAGACACATCACTTCTTCTTCTCGAGCTTCGCCCTCTTAGCCTCTATGACGTCCGCATAGAGGTCCAGCAGCATTCTGGCACAGTTCTCCTCGGAGTAGGATCTCGCCGTCTCCATCGAGTTCTGCCTGACGGAGTCGTCGCATTCTAACGCCCTCTCGATGGCCTCGGTGAGCTCATCGACACCCCCATCGGCATCGAACAGGAAACCGTCCTTCCCGTCAGTGATTATCACGGAGAACGCCCTCGCGTTCGGGCACACCACTGGCTTCCTGCAGGCCATGGCCTCCATGATGCTCAGCCCCTGCGTCTCGAAACGCGAACAGGATATGCATACGTCCGCACAGTTGTACAGTGCCGGAAGGTCCTCCCTGTTCACGAATCCCGTGAATGTAACTCTTTTCTGCAGGTTCAGTTCCTCCACCACCGCCTCGACATCCTTCCTGGCAGGTCCGTCCCCCACGATCACCATGACCGTGTCCTCATCGAATCTGGCCAGCGCCCTCACGATGTCGTCGATGTGCTTCTCGTAGGATATCCTTCCCACATGCATCAGCACCCTCTTCCCCTCGATGCCGAGCTCCTTCCTCTTGGCCATGGGGTCGTCCAGCGGCCTGAAGGTGCCTATGTCTATACCGGCGGGGATGATCCTTTCGTCCTTCGGCCTTATGCCGTGTGCCTTCAGCTCATCCATGATGGGCTGCGTATGCGTTATCACTCCGCTGGAATGGTTCAGGATCTGTCTGATGTAGAACCAGGCCAGCTTCTCCACCACTCCCACGAAGTCCGGCGGGAGTTTTATCGGGAAATAGTACTCCAGGGTATCAGTGACCATTGTGGTCATCGTTATCACATAGGGTTTCTTCAGGGTGTATGCGGCGATGTATCCCTTCAATGCCATGACAGCGATACCGTACACGTGGATAACGTCGGGATTTATCTTCTCCAGTACCTCGATCTTGTTCGACGGGAAGATGGGTAAGAAATACCCCTCGTAGGCCCTGTACTTGATCGCCGGGAAGTAATAGACGCCTTCCAGCCTGTCCTTCTCCCCCGGGTCGGGGGCGATGATGAACACCTCGTGGCCCAGTTTCACCAGCGAATCCCTGATGATGTCGACGATGGTCACCACCCCGTCGATGGTCGGATGGTAGCTGTCGGTCACGAAGGCTATCCTCATCTGTATCGCCGATTAATCGCTGACAACTCATATATACCCACGTCCTCTAATCCGAACCATGGTCGGAGTGCTCAGAGGCGACAGCGTCCTCCTCGAACAGAAGGAGGGCAGTCAGTTCTACAACAGGGGCAACTACGGCTATCCAGTCAAGAGGAACTTCGAGCTGGACCTCATCGAAGCTTGTTATTTGGTAGAGAGCGGCAGGCTGAAGGTCGAGAGGGACGGGAAGGAGCTGTCCTTCGAGGAGATGTTCGGATACTCGTCCTCTCAGCTGGAGGACTTCGATATCAAGTACATAGTGTACAGGGACATCAGGCAGAGGGGATGCATCGTCAAGAACGACGACGGACCCTTCGACATGTCCGTCTACGAGCGCGGGAAGACGATAATGCATTCGTCCCCGCAGTTCTATCTGAAGGCGGTGAGCGAGCGTTCCGCTTCGGACATAGGCACGTTCGATCTGGACATAGAGGAGGCGGCCCGCAAGGGGAAGGACCTTCTCTATGGAGTGGTCGACGAGGAGGGGGACCTCACCTACTACATGATGAACAAGCGCGAACCCTCCGGAAGGATCGACAGCTCGGTGAACGGCACCGTGGTCGGGGAACTGGTACGCGACCGCGTGTTCGTGTTCGACGGGAAAGGATCCGATAAACTATCGGCGGGATTCTACGGGAAGATGATGGCCGACGCTCTGCAATTGTCATTGATAGAAGCTTGTTATCTGATGGGCAAGGGATGCCTGTCGGTCCGCAGGCCCGACGGTTCCGAGATCCCCATGGATTCTTTGAAGGAGTTCGGGAGGTCGGTGCAGGACGAGTTCGACCTCCGCCTGCGCGCGTACTCCGACCTCAGGAGGAAGGGCCTCGTGGTCAAGACCGGATTCAAGTACGGTACCCATTTCAGGCTGTACGAGGACTCCCCGGACAAGTGCCACGCGAGGTATCTGGCACATGTGGTATCTGGCGACAACACCACCATGTGGCCCGAGATCGCCAGGGCCGTAAGGCTATCGGGCGGGGTCAAGAAGGAGTTCTTGTTCTGCAGGGTGTCGGACGACGGCACCGAGTACATGGAATTCAGATGGTTCAGACCTTAACTTGAATCAAAAAAACGGTTGTTGCGGGGCGGAGCCCCGCTTTTAGCGTTTACAGCTGGATCTCGATGCCGAGCTTCTCGGTGAGTTCCTTGTACCTGTTCCTGATGGTGACCTCGGTCACTCCGGCGACATCGGCGACCTCCCTCTGGGTCCTGCGCATGTTGCACTGGATGGAGGAGATGTAGATTGCCGCTGCGGCCACACCGGTGGGTCCGCGTCCGGAGGTGAGCTCCTTCTCGGACGCATCCTTCAGGATCTCGGCGGCCTTGCTCTGGACCTCTCCGTTCAGGCCGAGCTCGGAGCAGAACCTCTGGACGTAGTCCTGAGGCTTGGTGGGCATCAGCTTGAGCTTGAGCTCCCTGGTCATGAACCTGTAGGTACGTCCGATCTCCTTCCTTCCGACACGGCTGGAGTTGGCCACCTCATCCAGAGTCCTGGGGACACCGCACTGCCTGCATGCTGCGTACAGCGATGCGGCCACAACGCCTTCGATGGACCTTCCCCTGATGAGGTTCTTTGTCACAGCTTTCCTATAGATCATCGCTGCGGTCTCCCTCACGTTCCTGGGGAGTCCCATGGCGGATGCCATCCTCTCCAGCTCGGAGAGCGCGAACGCGAGGTTCCTCTCGGTCGCGTTGGAGACACGGATCCTTCTCTGCCATTTCCTCAGCCTGTAGAGCTGGGCCCTGTTCCTTGTGGGGATGCTTTTACCGTAACTGTCCTTGTTCTTCCAGGAGATCTCGGTCGACAGACCCTTGTCGTGTATGGTATAGGTCATCGGAGCACCTGTACGTGCCCTCTTCTCGCCCTGTTCCGCATCGAAGGACCTCCACTCGGGTCCCTGGTCGATGAATCTGTCATCCAACACAGCACCGCACTGCTCGCAGATCAGTTCCCCTCTGTTGTAGTCGCGGGTGAAGTGCTTCCCGCCGCACTCGGGGCAGACCTCAATATCTTCTGCGCCTTCCGTTGCCTTTGGCATCTTTCCTCTCTCCCTTCAAGTATGTTTTCCTGTTAAGCAGGCCGTTCAGGTCCCCCTTGATGGCCGGTACAACTGTCACGTAGGGGGAGTCCACGGGTCCGAAGACCCTCTTCACGGTGCCGATCCTCTGCTCGCGCTCATCGAAGACGGCATTGTTGACGTCCGGAGCCGATACCGCCCTGATGACGAGCTTCCCATCGCTGGTGACCGTCTCGACATCTCCAAGGTATTCCATGGTATCTACTTCCAAAACGATGTTAATATGAATGTTAAGATTTCATATATAAGGTTTTAGTGTTCCTTTATATCTGGTTTGGATAAACAGTATTTATATTGACATCATGGATGTATATTCCAATAACGTGGTATTTATAAATCGGAATATCAAAGAAGCGGGGCTGGCACGATACGGTTGGCATGGATTTATTTATGCATACGGCATCAGGCCGACCATGATTCTGGTCACAGGCGGTGCGGGTTACATCGGAAGCCACTGCGTGCTCCGTCTCCTCAGGGACGGGAAGGATGTCGTGGTGTTCGACAGCCTAGAATTGGGCCATCAGGAGATCATCGACAGGCTTTCCAAGCTCGACAGGCCAGGGAAACTGATCGCTTTCAGGAAGGGCGACCTCAAGGAACCAGAGGACATCGAGGCGGTGTTCTCCGAGTTCGACATCGATGCCGTGGTGCATTTCGCCGCATATTCCCAGGTGGCGGAATCCATGCGCGATCCCCAGAAATACTATTACAACAACGTCTACGGCACCCTGAACCTCCTCAAGGCGATGATGTCCGCCGATGTGAAGAGGATCGTGTTCTCATCCACCGCCGCCACCTACGGCGAACCGGAGTACGTCCCAATAGATGAGGGCCATCCCCAGAAACCCATCAACCCCTACGGGAACACCAAGCTGATGGTCGAGAGGATCATGGACGACTACGACCGCGCCTACGGTCTCAGGAGCGTCAGGCTCCGCTACTTCAACGTGGTCGGGGCGGACCCCGCAGGGAACGTCGGCGAATGGCACGAGCCCGAGACGCATCTCGTCCCCAACGTCCTTAAGTCAAAGCTCGGCGACGGCAAGGAGTTCTCACTGTTCGGCACCGACTATCCCACAAGGGACGGCACCTGCGTGAGGGATTACATCGATATAGAGGACCTCATCGAGGCCCACATGCTCGCTTTGGACTATCTGATGAAGGGCGGGGCCACCGATTACTTCAACCTCGGCACCAACGACGGCTCCACCGTCAGGGAGGTGTTCTCGGTATGCGAGGACGTGGTCGGTTCCAAGATACCTCTGAGGGAATGTGCCAGACGTCCCGGGGATCCCGCCACATTGGTAGCGGACAACGCCAAGGCGAAGCGCGTTCTAGGGTGGGCTCCCAAAAAGACTCTGAAGGATTCCGTGACCACCGCGTGGGCATGGGAGCGTTCCAGACAGGACTGACGTCTCCTTATATTTTATATCCAAAGAGACGGTTTTTCCCGTATGCCACAAGTCCTTGTCATCATGGGAAGCAAGAGCGACCTGCCGGTCGCGGAGAAGGCCACCGCCCTCTTCAAGAAGTTCGGGATCACCTACGAGGCCGCGGTAGCCTCCGCCCACAGGACCCCCAAGAGGGTCGAGGATCTGGTGAAGGGATCCGACGCCGAGGTCTTCATCGCCATAGCGGGAATGTCCGCTGCGCTCCCCGGAGTGGTGGCATCGTTCACCGTCAAGCCCGTCATCGGAGTACCCGTAAGCGGCAAGATGACGCTGGACGCGATACTTTCCATAGTGCAGATGCCCCCGGGAATCCCGGTGGCAGCCGTGGGTCTGGACAGGGGAGATAACGCAGCCGTTCTGGCAGCACAGATCCTCTCCGTGAAATATCCTGAGATAAGGGACAAGATGCAGGTTTACAGGAAGGAGATGGCCGACAAGGTCGAGAAGGATTCGGCAGAGGTGGCGGCCAGTGTTCAAGCCTGAGAAGTTCGTGGAGGAACAGATAGAGTTCATCCGGGACAGCGTTCCCGGCAAGGCGATCATCGCCTGCTCCGGAGGCGTGGACAGCATGGTGGCGGCTGTCATCGCCAGCAAGGCCCTGGGGGACAGGTTGCTTGCGGTATACGTCGACAACGGACTGATGAGGAAGGGCGAGACGGACGAGGTCCGCGGCATGTTCGATTCCATGGATCTGAACTACAGGATCGTGGACGCGGGCGACAGGTTCTTCGCCGCGCTCGCGGGGCTCACCGACCCCGAGGCCAAGAGGAAGGCTATCGGCGAGACATTCATCAGGGTCTTTGAAAAAGAAGCTAAAGAATTCGGTGCTGGCACTTTGGTCCAGGGGACCATCGCGCCCGACTGGATCGAGTCGGGGGACGGCGTCAGGGACACCATCAAATCTCATCATAATGTGGGAGGTCTCCCCAAGGACATGGGCATGACGCTCTGTGAGCCCCTCAGGGACCTGTATAAGGATGAAGTAAGGAAGGTCGCCAGATACTTCGGCATCAAATCGTCGGAGAGGCAGCCTTTCCCCGGACCCGGATTATCGGTAAGGTGTCTGGGAGAGGTCAACCCCGAGAACATCGCTATCGTCCGTGAAGCTTGCTTCATAGTCGAGGATGAAGTCAAAAAAGCATCCGACGAGGGGAAGATGGAGCTCCCGTGGCAGTACTTCGCCGCTCTGCTTCCTTCTAAGTCGGTCGGTGTCCAGGGAGACCGCAGGGCTTACGGAAGGACCGTGGTAATACGCGCCGTAGGCTCGATCGATGGAATGACCGCCGAGTTCGCAAGGATCCCGCTGGACGTTCTGGATAAGATATCAAGGCGCATCACCAACACCATGAAGGACCAGGTCAACCGCGTCGTCTACGACATCACCAACAAACCGCCGGCGACCATCGAGTGGGAGTGACTCATCTCTCCCCGCGGACCTTCGACACCGCGTACCATCCTAGGTCGATTATCGTCTTCTTCAGGTGGAACCAGGTGTCCCTGGGGTGGTAGACCATGCTCACATAGATGGTATGGTCGGCATCCACTCCCCATTTCATCGTCGTAAGCTGTCCCCTGACCTTGGATCCCGAACCTATGATCAGTATGTTCAGCCACCTGTGGATGTCGTCGAATCCTATGGTGAACATCCTGTCGCCGAACATCTTGACGATATCCTTGGCGTAATCCGTCTCGCCGTCGGTGACGTCATCGTAGATGTCCAGCCTGTCCTGCTCGTCTTTGCAGGGTTCGCGGAATATCGGACCTCCCTTCTCGTCTATGCCCGAGATGGGCGGTTCGGGGCTGGTCATGAAGAACTCGGTGATGTTGATGTTGTCCGCTACCTTCAGAACCCTCTTGCGGACGTGGTACGCATCATGGGGAACATGAGGATCGTTGAACAGCAGGAAATAGTAGATTCCCATAACATCCGAATCGGGGAAGACGTCGGTCAGCAGCTTCTGGGAGCTGTACTTCATCGTTGTTACATCCACAGCCGTTATCCCCTTCGGGTTCCCGGTCTTCGAGGTTATGTTGTTCCTGAACGTCTTGAGGATCTCCGCTCTCCTGGCGTCGATCTCCTCCTTGTGCTCGTCATAGTACCTGTCGGCATCGGGCATGTCCCCATACAATGCCTTGACTATCTTCTTCTTGTAATCCCAGTGCTGGGCGTAGTTGCTGCCGATCATCACGTTGAGAATCCTTGGAACGTAGACGTAATGCGTCCTGATGTCGGGACGGATGATGTTCAGCACCTTCTCGATGTTGTAGCCGTCGCGTGCCGCCAGCATGACGACGTCGTCCTTCCTCATATGTTCGGAGACGAATCTGGCGTAATCGGATACCAGCGGTCCCCCGAACCTGTAGGAGACGTCCTTCCAGAATCCCTCGGATATGTCGTTGTATTCCCTGATGACGTCCATCCCGATGATTATGGACGAGCCGACGCTCCCCGACTTGTCGTAGAACCTCTTGGCCTTGCGGTGTCTCTTGAAGTACGAGCTCACCGGCTTTTCAGTCAGCACAGCATTGAATCCCTGCTTCTTCGGGTTGAGGAAATCGGTCTTGATGTTGTCCCCGACATGTATGATCTGGCTCTTCTCGATCCCGAGGTCATTCAGCACGTACTCGAACATCGTCCCCTTGCCCTTGCTGACCCCGTCCTCCGATGAGAGGTAGAACCTCTCGTAGCCGTAGATGCCGTTCTTTTTCAGAAGACTTTGGATGAACTCCGACGGGAGGTACATGTCGGACATTATCACAATTTTGTGGTCCTTTGCTATCTCCCTGTAGGTATCGAGGATCCTCTTCGGACACACGGGGTTCGATTCGTACTCCAGCTCCTTCTCCTTCAGATGCCTGAACCTCTCGGGCATCCCCTCGTATATCCTGTCGAGGGTTGTGGGAAGGCTACTGGCCATGCATCTCTTCTCGGATTCTATGCGCTCCTCGACGAAACCGGGAGCGTTCTCCTTCATCTCGATGTGCCTGAACACGTCCTTCGGACGGACGTACGGTCTGACGAGGAGGGTATCGTAAACGTCCAGGGATACGTACTCGTATCCTTTGACGGCCTCCACGACGTCCGCGCCGAATTCCATGTGACGCCATCGGACTGTTGGTATTTATGAGGTTGTCGGTTTCGACAATTTTTTACCGTATGCCATTTATTCGACCGCATGAAGATTTACGTCGTCGACAACGGCGGTCAGTGGACGCATCGCGAGTGGCGCGTCCTGAAGTACATGGACGTGGACACCAAGATCATCCCCAACACCACCCCGTTCGACGAGCTCGGCGACGTCGACGCTCTGGTCCTCTCGGGCGGAGCCCCCAGCGTGGCCACCGAGGCCGACGCCATGGGTAACAACGGTGAATATCTGGACAAGGCGGACTTCCCCATACTGGGGATCTGCGCCGGTATGCAGTTCCTGTCCGAGCATTTCGGCGGCACCCTCGGTCCGGCGGAGAACCCCGAGTTCAGCTCCGTCGATCTCCACATCACCGATCACGAGTGTCTCTTTAGGAACATACCCGACGACATCACCGTCTGGGCGTCCCACAACGACGA
>JAFPVN010000053.1 GCA_017395275.1 Candidatus Methanomethylophilaceae archaeon
CTTGACTTGGACAGTTGAGTTTTCGGGTTGAAAATGTTTTGATGTTTCGGACCGGGTGTAAGGTTCAACAGGAAGAAGAGCCTTGAAGCCGTTCATGGCTAAACAAACGACCTTCAAGGCAGCGGATGCTATGGCCGGAGGAAATATATCGTTATCCTTCGGCATCATGGAACTCGTACGAAAGGGATTCCGGAGACTGCATCTCTACGACTTCCTGAACGGGTTCAAGGAGAAGGGGGTACCGCTGGGATATGTGGTGGAACTGATGTGCATACATCAGCTGAACGGCGGGGCATCGATGAACAAATGCGAATCGGACACATCTTCGCCTCTGGCGAGGGAGGAGCTCTGCCACGGATACGTGATCTCAAGGAAGACGATGGAACGCGCGTTGGATCTCCTGGATACGTATTTCGAGGAAACGATATGGTTCCTGTGGGAACATCTGAACGAGATATATCCCGATCTGAACACCGATGTGTACGTAGACGGTTCCCACATAACGAGATACGGTTCCAAGGGAGAGAACACCGCTGCGGGCGAGGGAGGAGGGACCATACAGCTGCAGGATCAGTTCGTTGTCGCCCAATTGGTCGATTCCGAACTTCCGATATCCATAGAACTGTATCCGGGCAATTGGAACGACCCTCCCCAGTATCAGGATTTCATCCCGCAGCTGATGTTCCTGCTGAAGGAGGGTTCCAGGATAATCATGGATGCGGGAGGATCGGACAAAGCGTTGTTGGATGACATCAAGGACAGCGGCATGAGGTACCTGACCAGGGTGAAGATGAACAAGTCCGACGAACAGCTGATAGACGAGCATCCGGAGCTGATGCAGTATTTGGACAGGGGAACGCTGGTCATAACCCACAGGTTCGAATCGTCGGACAGGACGAACTATCTGTTCTTCTCGGTCGACAGGTATGTGCTGGGCCAGGCCGCGGCCGACCGCAGGGCGGCCAAACTGGCCCGGCAGCTGACCGATGCAAAGGACATCATGAAGGAACCGAAGATAGGCAAACTTGTGACGGTGAAGAGGAATCCGTTCTACGACGTGATGATCAAGTCGTTCGAGATACAGATGAAGCTCAATCCATGGCTGGACGGGGACATACTGTTGGCTGCAAAGGAGGAAGCGGGGGACAGATGCGGGTGGTTCAAGCTTCAATCATCGGAATGGATGGACCCAGCGGAGGCATTGGATGTGTACAGGCACAGGGTAGGGATAGAGCATCTGATATCGTCGATAAAGAGCGTGGTGAATCTGAAACCGCTGAGGGTATGGAGCAGATCGTCTGTTAGGGGTTCGTTGATGCTGGCTCTTATCGCCCAGCTGCAGATATCCATGCTGAGATACGATATGGAACCGGATCTAATCGAGAAGATGGTGGACGGAAGGAGGACGATAGTGGAGCATAAGCCGTCCGCGAAGACGATTATCGAGAACCTGATCCATTGGACAGTAACGCTCATTCCGAGGAACGAGTGGGATGTGGAGCGCATATACAGCAATGAAACCGGCCTGACAAGGCGCATTTCGAAGATTTTGGAGCGTTATCGAGGGCGATTTCAGAGGTTTCGGAGTCTCCGAATCCCTATAAATCGCTAACTGTCCAATGAATCCGATTCACAAATTTTTCAGAAACGCTGGCTAGTGGCATTGGACAGGAAAAATCACAAGGTAAAATTTCCGAAATAGCGATCAATATGTAGGGTCAACTGTCCAAGTCAAGATATAAAGCGGCATTCTTCGAGGGGGACACTGTAGTCCCCCCCTCTCGGCTGCCTTATTGGACGGCGGCTACGCCGCCTCATCGGGATTGCCACGCGGGATAACAGCCCTTTCCTAATCCATGAAAGCCAACGGTTAGAATTGAAATTTTTTCTAGTGAGGGTACCGATGGATCTTCGTTCTCTCACTAGAAAAAAAATTCAGTCGATCATCACTCTGTTCATACTTCATCCTTTGCATCGACTTTGGGTTTCCGTTCTTCCCTTACCGTTGCTCCCTCTACTGTACCCTTTATCCTGTTCACCAATTTAGACTTCAGATTCTCATGTGTTGTCCAGATGACCATCGACTGCTGCTTCACGTCGAAATGGGGTCTGGTGTCCTCCTTTTCGAACTCCTTTTTCATTGGTTAAAACGTGGTTTCCCACTTTGCCCGACCAGGTTTTGCTTTGAATCGAGCAGTCTTTGCCGATTACAGGTCATAATCGGCAAAGACGTGATTAAAGCTATCGCTGATCATGCACCCTCCCGAACCAGGTAAAGATGCAGAGAATGCTCTAAACGGTCCGGACTGAAGGTCCGATCATAATTTCATGCCGCACTCTTAGGTGCATCTCGTCAGCCATGCTTGGTAAGGAGAACGTGTATCAGTTTCGCGGCGCACTCTTAGGTGCAGAAAAAGGTCGATATCCAGTCCTCCGCGTCTTGGTACCTTCACGGCCCGGACCACAGGGTAATCCTTATCTGCTGTGATTGAGGGCGAACGGTTCACGGTATGTGAGCATGGCCCACATTACTGTGATCAGCTTCCTTCCCGTTGCCGCTTCTGCACTACGCTGTCCGATCTTGTACATCATCCTCAGATGGAATTTGGACAGGAGTGATTTCCTGCAGCACCTGACGTGACATCTCACGGCATCGTACACGGTTCTGCGCAGCTTGTTGCTGCTGTCCCTGACGATGGATTGCCCGCTCGCTCTCTTATGATTGGATTCATGGATCCTCGGTACCAGGCCGAAATATGCTGCCAGATCATCCGCCGTCTCGAAATCGGTGACATCGCCGATGGCCATGGAGAAATATGCGGCGGTCTTGAAGTCTATACCGGGTATGGTCATGAGGAGTTTCGTTCCCTCATCGTTCTCCAGGAGTTTCCTGAGTTTCGATTCGATGGTGCTGGACCACTCCTGTGCGGATTCTATGACATCCAGCATGAACGATATCGCATCGTCCGGTATCTCCCTGAGATATTTGATCGAACGTTTCGCATCTATGGATTTGAAGTCGATCGGCATACTGATGTCCTGAGCGGACATGTATTCCTGTATCGTCCTCTTATATCCGGCAGCGAATCTGGATATCGCCATGTTCTGTCTGGTGAGGGTTCTCTTCTCATAGTCTACGATATCGAATACCCTGCTCGCCCTGAACGGAGGGCGAACAGGTCTTCCGTAATCATCCACTGGTCTGAACTTCTCCCAATCGTGGTACATGACCGCATATTCCGCAAGTTTCCTTGCGTCTATGCGGTCGGTCTTCGTCTTTGCACAATTGATGTTCTTCAGATCCCTTGCGTGACCTACGATTATGTTGTATCCCGAGTTCCTGAATGCACGCGCTACGTAGTTGGAGCGCGTGGAGCTTTCTATCAAGATGTAGCATTCATCCGGTCTGTAATTCCAGGTTATGCACCTGAAACCCTCGTCCGATGTTGGGACGTCTACGAACTCGTCTACGGTCTTCAATCTGCTGTTCATCACGTTGAACGTGCTGACATCCTTATGTATATCTCCGCCAATGAAGTACATGGTTTCCACCTTGTGTTCTGGTCAATAACCAAAGTGGGAAACCACGTTTTAACTCAGACGTTTC
>JAFPVN010000054.1 GCA_017395275.1 Candidatus Methanomethylophilaceae archaeon
GAAATTCGCAGGCATTTGTATAGGCCTGTGACCAAGGGAGAGAGTCAAGATGGATCAGAAAGCAATCATTGCGATCGCCATCGCAGCTGTCGTAGTCATCGGAGGAGGCGTGGGCATAGCCCTCGCCCTCAGCAACGGAGGCGACAGCGAGGCGAGCTACACCGTCAAGTACAACGTCAACGGCGGTAACGCGATCGACGAGAAGTCATTCACCAAGAGCACGGAGACGTTCAGTCTCCCCGATGCCACCAGGGACGGGTACAAGTTCCTCGGATGGTACGGTAACGCCGACTTCACCGGCGACAGGATAACGCAGGTGGAGAAGGGAACCGAGAAGAACATAGAGGTCTGGGCCAAATGGCAGCTGGTGCTTGCGAACAACACCAAGCCGACCGCCGCTCAGATCACGGCCAACACCGACGTCAAGGTCACCTTCGATTCCGGAGCGACCAACGAGGCGAAAGTCATCGACAACGAGGTCCGCGACGCGCTCACCAGCGGTAAGACGCTGACCATCGAGGACACCCAGCAGAACCTCTCATGGACCTTTACCGGTTCGGACACCAAGCAGGACGGATACAACAACGAGGTATTCGACACCGCAGTGGTCGCAACCCCCGATACCGAGAACAAGAAGGTCGTACTCGCATTCGACTACGAGGGGACACTCCCCTACGCGTCCACCATCAGATACCTCTTCGGAGCGAACTACGCCGGACAGCAGGTCACAGCCGAGAACGACCGTACCCACGAGGTCGTCGGACCCTACACGGTCGACTCCCAGGGATACGTGGAGTTTCCCATCGACCACTGTTCCGACTGGGTCCTCGCGGTCTCGTACAACGTCACGTTCGATGCCGCCGGCGGGACCATCGACGGAGCGGCCACCAAGACCGTCACCGTCCAGTACAAGGACGCTGTCGGAGCCCTTCCGACCGCGAAGAGGACGGGATACACATTCGCTGCGTGGACCCCCGCGGTGACCGCGGAGACCGCCGTCACTGACAACGTAACTTACACCGCTACCTGGACCGAGAACCAGTACACCATCAACTTCGACAAGAACAGCAACGATGCCTCCGGAACCATGGATCCCATCACCGTCTCGTACACCGGGACTCAGACCATCCCCGCCTGCACGTTCGCCAACAGGGGATACTCGGCATCGTGGAATACCCTCGCCAACGGTTCCGGAACGCCCATCGCCGCTGGCGGAAGCATAACTGGACAGCTCGCCAGCGAGGCCGCGGGCGTGGATTCGCTCGTCGTCACGCTGTTCGCGCAGTGGACCGCTAACACCTATACCGTGACCTTCGACGCCAACGGCGGAACGATCGCTGACGCGGATGCCACCAGGAGCATCGTCTACAAGACCGCATACGGCACGCTCCCCGCCGTGAACCGCACCGGTTTCACCCTGACCGGATGGAACACCGCGGCCAACGGAGGCGGTACTGCGGTAACGGCCGAGAGCATCTACGATGTCGCGGACGATATGACCGTCTATGCCCAGTGGGACATCGCGACCTACACAATCACATACGTCATGGGCGACGGAGCCACCAACAACCCCGGAAACCCCACCAGCTACAACATCAGGCAGGATCTGACGTTCCTCGGTGCCACCAAGGACGGTAGCGCCTTCATGGGCTGGTTCAAGGATGCCAACTACGCCACTGGACAGGTAACGTCCGTTGCGGCGGGAACGATGACCGGCGACCTCACTCTCTATGCAAAGTGGGGCAACAACAACATCACGGCATCGTTCACCCTCGACGGCGCGCCCATGGAGGTAACGGGAACCGTCACCGCCAACAGGGAGAGCGCTACCGCAACGATGACCAAGCTCTCCACCGGCACGTACCAGATAGAGACCAGCGACGCCCTCTCGATCGTTAACGGCAACACCTACACCATCAAGGTCGGCAACGACGCGGTCGGTTCCGTCGTGATCGAGAACGGCAGCGGTACAGTATACATTTATTACTACACCGTCACCTTCAAGAACGGCACCGAGACGGTCGCTGTCAGGACCGTACTGAAGAACGGTACCGTCGGCGAGATCGACGCGCCCGAGAAGACCGGTTACACCCTGTCCGCGTGGCTGGGCAACGAAGGAAGTATCTGGACGCCCTCCATGCAGATCACGCACACACTCGTCGTCTCGGCGTCGTGGACACCGAGGACGTACACCGTCACCTTCGACAGGGGCGATGGTGCTGGCGGACCCGACAGCGTCACCGCGACATACGATGCGAACATCCCCAACCTCGTCGCCCTCCCCGAGAGGGACGGATTCGACTTCCTCGGATACTACCTCGGCGATGTCATGTACATCAACGAC
>JAFPVN010000055.1 GCA_017395275.1 Candidatus Methanomethylophilaceae archaeon
CCACTGGCAGGAACTGGCCAGGTGCGTGGCGGAGGAGATAGACAACGGCGCCGACGGAGTCATCATCCCGCACGGTACCGACACCATGGGATACACCGCCGCCGCACTTTCCTTCATGCTCGGGAACGTGTCCAAACCGGTCATACTCGTGGGGGCCCAGAGGTCATCGGACAGGCCCTCATCGGATGCTTCGACGAATCTCATGGCATGTGCCAGGTTCTGCACCCAGGGGAAGAAGGCAGGTGTCTTCGTGATAATGCACGACACCGAGGGCGACGATTCCTTCGCGGTCCACAACGGGGCGAGGGTCAGGAAGATGCACACCTCCAGGCGCGACGCGTTCAAGAGCATCAACTGCCAGCCCGTGGCGCACATCGACGCTTCGGGAAAGATCATGTTCAACGAGGAGCTCAGGTCCGTCTCCAAGGAGAAGACCGTCGCCAAGACGGACATGGAGAAGAACGTCGTGCTCCTGCAGTACTTCCCCGGGATGGACCCGGACACCTTCGAGAACATCATCGTCAACTCCAAGGGAGTGGTGTTCGCCGGTTCCGGTCTCGGACATGTGAACTCGTCGCTCATACCCGTCATCAAGAAGGCGTGCGACAACGGCACCGTCGTGGTCATGACGTCGCAGTGCCTCAACGGAAGGGTGAACATGAACGTCTACAACACCGGAAGGGACCTGATCTCCGCCGGTGTGATCTCCGTGTTGGACATGCTCCCGGAGACCGCATACGTCAAGCTGAAATGGGCTCTCGCCAACAGTGCCAGCATCGAGGAGGCGAAGGAGATCATGAGGACCCCTATGGTCAACGAGATGAGCGATAGGAGGCTGTTCTGATGACCGAGTACCCGCTCACATGCGGTATCGAGATCCACCAGCAGCTCGATACAAAGAAACTCTTCTGCTCATGCGACAGCCACCTCACGGAGGAGGGCCACGGCTCGTGCTACAGGAGACTGAGGCCCACCACAAGCGAGATGGGCGAGATCGACCGCGCGGCACTTGCCCAGTTCCAGAGGAACCTGGGATACAGGTACCAGTCCGCACCCGGCGTATCGTGCCTGGTGGAGCTGGACGAGGAGCCCCCGCACGAGACCAACTCCGAGGCATTGGCCACAACGCTCACGTTCTCCGAGATGATGAAGGCTCGTGTCGTGGATGAGATCCATTTCATGAGGAAGATCGTCGTCGACGGTTCCAACACCTCGGGATTCCAGAGAACTGCTCTCGTATCCATGAACGGTTCCGTCGATGTCAACGGCAAGGACATCTCCATCCTCTCCATATGTCTGGAGGAGGACGCCTGCCGTAAGGTGGAGACCACCGATGCGGAGATCACATACAGACTGGACAGGCTCGGTATCCCGCTGATCGAGGTCGCCACCGGTCCGGACATGCACGATCCCGAGGAAGTGATGGAGGTCGCGCTGAGGATCGGTACGCTGCTGAGGGCCACCAAGAAGGTCAAGCGCGGTATCGGTACCATCAGGGAGGACCTGAACATCTCCGTTCCCGGAGGCGCCCGTATCGAGATCAAGGGGGTCCAGGAGCTCAGGCTGCTGCCGCTGTACGTCCAGAACGAGATGAACAGGCAGAACATGCTCATCAGGATCAAAGGTATCCTGGAGGAGAGGAAGATATCCCCCGTCAAATTCGAGCCCGTCGATGTTACCGACATCTTCAAGGACTGCGAGTCCAAGGTCATCAAGGGCGCACTGTCCGATAAGGGAAAGGTCATAGCCGTCCGCCTGCCCGGATTCAAGGGCGTCATGAACGGCGACTCCGGAAAGCTCCGTCTCGGTTCCGAGATGGCCCAGAGGGCACGTACCAAGGGAGTCAAGGGTATATTCCATTCCGACGAGCTCCCCAACTACGGCATCGAGCAGTCGTACGTCGACAAGCTGAGGGACTTCCTCGGCATGAACGGTGAGTACGACGCGTTCGTCATCTGCGCCGCCAAGGAGAAGAAGGCCACCGACGCACTCGAGATGGCCGTCGCCAGGGCCAACGAGGCCATGGTAGGCGTTCCCGAGGAGACAAGGGACCCGCTGCCGGACGGTACCTCGAAGTACTCCAGGCCCCTGCCCGGAGCAGCGAGGATGTACCCCGAGACCGACGTCCCGCCGATCAACATCTCCAAGGAGAGGATGGAGCACGTCAGGAACACGCTCCCCGAGCTCCCCGAGGAGATCGAGGCGAGGCTGGTCAAGCAGTATGGCATCAACGCGCAGCAGGCGAGGCAGATGGTCAGGCAGGACCGCTACGACATGTTCGAGGCACTGTGCCAGTTCGACGGGATGGCCTCCATCGCCGCAACGACGCTGCTCAACACCTACGGCGAGCTGGAGACCGCAGGCATCGACATCTCCGCCTTCGACACGAAGAGGATGACCGACCTGTTCAGGATGCTCTCCGAGTCCAAGTTCGCCAAGGAGGCTCTGCCCGCCATACTCAAGGAGATGGGATCCACCGGATGCGACGCGGAGAAGGCCGTGAAGAAACTGGGATTGGAGTCCGTGGACGAGTCCGAGGCCATCGCGATCATCGCCAAGATCGTCAACGAGCGCGCCGACTTCGTGAAGGAGAAGGGCATGGGCGCCGTAGGCGGTCTGATGGGTCCGGTCATGGGCGCACTCAGGGGTAAGCTGGACGGAAAGCGCGCCAACGAGATCCTGATGGCCGAGATCAAGAAACTGCTCTGATCTCCAATATCCTCAAAGTCTCGAAGAACATGTGCAGGGAGCCCAGCTCCCGCACCTCATACTTCGATAACAGGGACGAGAGTCTATCCTGGTCCATCAGCGATGATACGACCACCACTATCCTTCCTCCGGGTAGGAGGTGGTCCTTCCCCTTCTCCAGCAGTTCGGGCAGCGGACCCATGCCGTCGTCCCCTCCGGACCATGCCTTGGCGAGCATGCCCTCGTCGTTCTCCGGCAGATAGGGGAGGTTGAAGACTATGGTGTCGAACCCGCCTTCCACATTCGAATAGAGGTCGGATTGGCGGATGTCCGCCTTAAGTCCGTTTGATTCGAAATTGGCCTTGGTGAGCTCCACCGCATCGGGATTTATGTCTACGCAGGTCATGTCCGCCCCGTTGCTGGCACAATGTATGGATACGATCCCGGAACCGCATCCGATCTCCAGGATCCTCTCCCCTTCGCGTACGTCGAGGGACTCAATCAGGAGTTGGCTGTCCTCGGACGGGGGATATACGTTCTCGTGTTCCGAGACGGATATGGACGGGTCGAACCTCACGCCCGTCCATGGATGGATGCGGATTTATCTGTGACGGTAGGGGGTCAGGAGCGGTCGTTCTCTTCCATCGTCTCGGGGGTCAGAAGTTCGATCCCCCTGGATTCGGCATATTCGATCAGTTCGTCGGTGAAACCCGAACGGGAGAACATGCAGAACCTCCTGTTGTAGCAGTCCTTCAGGGATCTGGAGGTGTTTTCCAGTTCCATCATCTCCCTTATCCCGGATTCCTTGTTGCGGAATTTGCATTCGCACAGCAGATGATATTCGTTCCCGCCGTCTTCGCAGAGTGCGACGATATCGATATCGGTCGACACTCCCCCGGCCTTTCCCCACCAGCTTCCGATCGCCTTGCATCTCCTGTGCCTCGTGACATACTGTGCGCATATGTCTTCGAATGCAGGTCCGTAGAATGTCTGGAGATAGGGGAGAATCGTTTCGTATCCGTATTCTCTGTCCTGTCCGGAAACGGCGGTGACGAAAGGCATCAGGATCTCGTTGCTCAGTCTCACCAGGTTGTCGGTGATCCTGTAGATCTTCTCCTTCCGGTTGGCGCCGCACATGGGATTGAGCGGGGATACAACGCCTATCGTCTCCATCTTCTTCAGGTTGACGATGACGTTCTCCTCCGACATCCCGGTGGCCTCGGCGATCTCCTTGCGGGTCACGTGCCCGTCGGATATCGCCTTCAGTATGCCGAGATTGGTAGATACGGGGTCCAGCTCTCTGGCTATTATGAAATCCGCTTCTTCGCGGAGCGGTGCGTACGTCCCCAGGAAGTTGTTCTTCACGCATTCCTCCACGGTGTCGTCATCCATCATCAGATGGTATAGCGGGATGCCGCCTATGAGTGCGTATATCCTCATTCTGTCCGCTTCATTCATGTTCGGATGGAAAGGTCTGCATTTGTCGTACGTCAGCGGGAGAATCTTCATCGGTCCGATGAAGCGTCTGTACAGTGCGCCCTTCCCGTCCGTGAATATGTTCTCCATCATCTTGATGGACGAACCGCAGATTATCAGCATGGCGTTCATGTCCTGCAGGTCATGGTCTATGAAAACCTGAAGATAGGAGTTCGTGGCGGGATCCTCCTCGCACAGGTATGTGTATTCGTCGATTACGATGACAGTGCGCTCGCTGTGCTTTCCGATCGGGACGAGGCGCTTGAGGACGTCGGTGAATTTTGCGAATCTCCCCCCATCTTTCGTGTTGTTGAACGCATTGATGGATTCGTCGAAAGCCCGGAGGGAGTCGTTGAGGGAGTGCTCGATTGCGGTGAGTAGGATGTGCCTCTTGTCCATGACGAACCGCTGGATGAGAGCGGTCTTGCCTACGCGTCTCCTGCCCCAGATCGCCAGGGTCCTGATGTTGGGGTTCCTGAACCTGCGTTCCATCTCCGCCAGTTCCTCCTCCCTTCCGATGAGCTTCGTCATGATGTGGAGATTGATTGTGTGTATTTAACCGTTAGGATTCTGTAAAAAAAGTTACAACATATTTTTTTCTGTAATAAAAATTACAGAATTTTTGTAGAGCAGACATCCAACACACCGTTGCCAATAGGGTTTTGTGGACACTGCGGACGCCAATAGCGAAATACCACTAACCCGTTGAAGGTCCATGGTGAAATTGGACATCCTCGCCGTCGGGAATCTGGAGAGGGACGACGACGGCAACATCCTTCAGGCGCATTCCACGTCGACGCTGATCAGGTCCGGCGACAGGCTCATCGTGGTGGATACCAGCAGCAGGTACCTCAGACCTGCGCTGAAGAACTCGTTCAGGGAGCTGGGCGTGTTCATGAAGGACGTGGACACGGTCATACTCACGCACTCGCATTCCGACCACACCGAGAACCTGGACCTCTTCCCCAACGCCAAGGTGTACCTCCATGCCGGAGGGGAGGAGGTATCGTTCAAGCACGAGACCGTGACCGAGGACATCGAGATAGCGGAGGGAGTGAAGCTCGTGCACACCCCGGGCCACACCCCCGACAGCATGAGCGTCTTCGTGAAGGCGGACAGGAACTATGCCGTTGCCGGGGACGCGGTGCCGCTGGAGGACAACATACGCAAGAAGGTCCCCCCGCGCCTGAACTACGATCCCGACCTCGCGATGCAAAGTATAAAATCCATCGTCCGTTTCGCCGATGTCATCGTGCCGGGACACGGGTTCCCGTTCATGACAACATTAAGGTGATTAAGATGGAGAGAGAGGTCCCCGATACAATATTCTTCGACTGTCCTACGTGCGACGACGAGACGCTTCACGACGTGCTGAAGGGCCGCATGGGCAAGAACGCCTTCACGGCCACACTGAAGTGCCAGGACTGCGGAAGGACCTTCTCCACCACCATACCTCTCCCCAAACAGTACAGGGTGGACGTCGTCGTCAGCGACGGTCCCGTGTCCGAGAGGACCACCACCATGCTGGAGGACGACGACTACATAGTCGTGGGGGACGAGTTCTTCCTCGAGGACGGCAGGAGGCTCAGGGTCTGCGCCATAGAGCTCCCCGGAGACAAGCGCGTCAAAAAGGCCAAGGCTGAGAGGGTCAAGATGCTCTGGACGCAGCAGTTCGACAACCTGTCGATAAAGGTGACCATCAACAACGACCGCGTCAGCTACTCCAGGAGGATCGAGGCGCTCCCCGACGACGAGTTCGAGGTGGGCAACCGTCTCCAGCTGGAGGACATGGACTGCTACATCCACGCGATAAAGACGCGCGAGAAGCTCATCCAGCACGGCACTGCGGAAGCCAGGGAGATCATCAGGATCTACGGCAAGTTCAGCGCCAAGCAGTACTCAGTCCTTGACTTCGAGGATGACGTCGAGGATATCTGAGATATTCCCGCTGACGATCACGTGGTCGGCGGACGCGCCGGTTATCTCCATGTCCAGCGGATTGAACGCTATGGACAGTCCGGAGACCTTGAACATCGACACGTCGCCGA
>JAFPVN010000056.1 GCA_017395275.1 Candidatus Methanomethylophilaceae archaeon
GAGGCTATAGATCAAGCAATCGATGCCAACAGGCTCGTCTACAACAATATGATAACTGCCTGCAAGATACAATACAACAGGGACGGAAAGATGCCGTCTGTATTTGACCTGAACAAGATTGGAACGAGGATGAGGCGCAATGCCCCGTATGTTGCCAAAGCCCACTCGATGACACTCAACGAGACGTCGAAGCGCGTCGTGCAGGCCTTCAAGAAGACGCTAGGGGACCACGAGAGGGAGACCGGCATGTTCTTCGTGGAGACGATGGAAGCCAAGATGCGCGGTGACCGCTTCCCCAGATACAAGTCCCTCAATCAGTTCAATTCTCTCACGTATCCTTCGGCAAGGGACTACTCGGTCGTGACGGAGAGGAAGGACGGGAAGAAGAGACGCTTCCTCAGGCTTGGTAAGATACCGGGGCTCATCAGGTGTTACAACCAATCCACCGATATCAAAGGGGACCTGAAGACCTGCACGATCAAGAGGAAGGACACGGGCTCGTATTCCGTGTACTATGCGAGCATCGCCTATGAATCTCCCTCAAAACCATACAAAGAGCCTCTCAAGGGCCCAGTAGGCATAGACATCGGCATATCCAACATAGTCGCATTCTCTGACGGCGGGAAGGTGAAGAACGACCACATTTTCTTTTACCTCGCATCGACCCTCAAGAAATTCCAGCAGCGTCTGAGCAGACTGTCTCCCGATACTAAGATGTACGGGAGGATACAGACAAGAATCAATCACCTTTACGAGAAGATAAAGAATCACAGGAAGAACAACGTGGAGACGATATCGGCCCATATAGTGAAGGACTACGGGCCGATCGTCATGGAGGATCTGTCGGTCATGCAGATCCGCAGAAGATCGAAGAGCAGGAAAATGACCAACGGATACAACGACGCATCCTTGGGATATCTCAGGAGAAGGATTCAGGACAAGGCTTCGAGCGCCGGTCGCGAGATAATCCTGGTGGATCCCAAGGGAACGTCGCAGACGTGCTCAATGTGCGGAAAGACAGTGAAGAAGGGTCTCTCCGTCAGGGTGCACGAATGTCCGCACTGCAAGACCTCAATGGACAGGGACGTGAACGCGGCCAGGAACATCCTGTTCCGTTCCGGACTTGTCTTGCCCCCATGGGTGGACCGGCCACCCGCGTCCCGGGCCTAAGGGATGGAATCGCCGGACGCCTTTATGCCTAAAGTCTGGTGTGGTAGGTAAACCTCACTCGGGCTGAAGGAGGGATTCCAGATCCTCCTGGCGGTAGATCTCCATACCCTCCCTGACGTCCGCGGGTACATCCACCTTCAGCGCGGAGCAGACGGTCCTGCACAGTTTCGTTATCTCGGTGAGTCTTGCACAGTTTCCGTATTTGCGCGCGGATATGGTGTTCATCGCATCGATGCATGTGGCCACGTCCAGCTTGTTCTCCATCTTCGCCTCCCGTATGCGCGCCGCGATCTCGCATTTCAGCATCACCGATATGAAACGGAGCAGCATGCGCCCGGCCAGACGGTCCTTGTTGGGCGTCCTGAACCTCCTATCCTCCTCCTTGCTGTGGTTGTACGCCTGTTCCGTCAGTCTTCTGACCTCGTATGCGGACATGGCCTCCGGCCATGCCACGTCCGGGGTGGTCACCAGGATGAACATCCCCGCGCGGTTCATGAAGAATGATTCGGAGTTCTTCTTCACCCTGACGTCGGCCTTCTTCCCGACGGCGGATACCTCGAAGAATCTGGCCGCCTTGCCCGCGATCCTTCCGAACTCCTTCACCGGATCCCTGCATTCGATCTTGGATGCCTTCTGCATTATGTCTGATACCATCAGCTTGTGCGCCTGTATCTGGTCGTTGTACGATTCCGAATCGAAGCACACGTACGCCTTCAGCATCCCGTCCTTCCCGTGACCGTCGTCACCGGGAAGGGTGAAATCGTATGCCGCAGTACCGTCCGTTGATGACCTGTCAACCGCCAGTGACAGTCCGAGATCGTTTTCGGTCACGGAATAGATATGGTCGTTGAAGCGCATATCCTTCCTCTCCGCCTGCCTGAACTGGGTGAGCAGGGTCTTGAACACCTTGTAATCCGTCTTCCCCGGCATCACGAACTTCCTTTCCCTGTCCAGGATGTCCTTGCAGTTCCTCCCGGAGAGGAATCCCCTGTCGAACGTCGCTATGGCGTCCTTCATCCCAAGCTCCTCCAGGTCGTCGAAGAGACATTTGATCGTCTGCGTATCCCCCAATGTCCCCGGGTATATGCGGTACATGACCGGTATCCCCCTCTTATCCGTGGCGAGACCGACCTTGAACTGTTCGATGTCCTCGTTGTCCTTATTGACCGACAGATACTGCGCCAGCCCGTCCATGGACGTATATGTCCCGTGGGTGGTGGTGTCCCAGCACAGGACCTCGTCGCACCTCTCCAGCCTGAAGGAGAACAGGGTGTCTATGTTCGCCTGGGAATGCCCTATGCTCTCGGTGAGATCGGTCATACTGCCCGAGTCCATGGACTCCAGGATGCCGTAGTACCTCCTCAGCCAGGTATGGTCCATGGTGTTCTCGATGGAATACACCCTGGGACGCCCCATCGTCAGGGCGATGGACGCCGCCAATATGGGCTTGGATACGCTGCCGAAGGATCTGAACATATCCTTCCCCAACCCGATCTGTTTCTGTATCTCGTCCAGGAGATACACCCCTCCGTAATCCCCGATCTGCAGGTCGTCTATGACCCTGAACGCCTTCTCCTCCGATACCTTCCTCTTGTTTTCCGCGCACCTGCTCTCATCTTTTTCCAGAATCTTCCCTGTCTCGGGATCGAAGACTCCGAGATACCTCTTGATGTTCACCTTCTTCCCGTTCTCTATACGGGAAGTGGTCTCGTAGGCGTAGATCCTGTCCCCTCTTTTCACCAAAGTCGGCCTCAAACCATCTGTCTTGCGCGGTCTTCCCATCGTATTTACCTGCTATAATGATATGGTAGGTAAACTATAAAAATATAATGGCCAGCATACGAAAAACTGTCACAGAAAAAGTCAGAATTTACTGCACACGGCAGAGTTTAGGTTTCTAAAGCAGTGTTCATTTTTGCGTAGGAATCAAATACCTACACAATGTGCCAGGTGTAAGTGGCATCGTTCAAGAACAGGCAGTCCTCCGAGACCAATCAATCGTTCCCGGAGACCGAATCGGTACCTGAGACGCA
>JAFPVN010000057.1 GCA_017395275.1 Candidatus Methanomethylophilaceae archaeon
CCTTGGCGTACTCCTGGACAGGTATGTCCATGAACGCCGCGTCGACTGCCTGGCACATGGCCATGGCTCCTTTCCTGACGCCTCCGGGGTGTCCCGCGACTCCCCCTCCGGCCTGTATCTGTACTGTCTTTCCGGACACCTGCACCATCTTGCCGATCATTCCGGGATAGACCCCTCCGGAGCACACGGGCATGACGGTCTTGTACCCGCCGGTGGAATCCAGGCAGGCGTGCAGATTGTTGAGGTCCGCTCCCGCGTTGCCCGACATCTTCCCCACTCCGAGGGTACCGATGTGGAGCGCGTCTCCTCCGCACATGCGGACGAGCTTCGTTATGGGGAGCATGGAGATCCCGTGGAGCGGGTCCCTGGTGAGCGCGCCGTGCATCGTCCTGTGGACGTGGATGGGCACCTTGATCGAGGGGTCCTCGGCCAGTGCCTGGACGGCGGCGAAGCCGCATGTTATCACATCGACCATGATCTGCTTGGCACCCCACGACTGGACCTTCTCGGCCAGTTCCACGATCTTGTCGCCGTTGGTGCTGATGTTGATGGCATGGACCATGTGGTGTCCCTCGGACGCCAGCCTGTCCAGCGCCTCCGCGACCGCCACCGTCCTGTCCTCGATGGGGCAGAATTTCTGGTCGGTCAGGGTCTCGTCGTCCTTGGAGTTAGTGAGCCCTCCCGCACCGGCCTCGTAGACGTACTCGGCGGTCTCCTTCGGGGGAAGACCGATCTTGGGCTTCACTATCGTTCCCACGAGGGGCTTCTCCGGCCTGTCCAGGATCTTCCTGAGGCCGTCTACACCGAACTTGGGTCCCCTGTACATCTCCTGGATGCACTTGGGGAAGAACACGTCCTCCAGCCTCAGCTTGTCTATGGACTCCAGTCCGAACAGGTTCCCGGCTATGACCGACAGGATCTGCGGGATCCCTCCGACCTCGATGCTGAAGTCGTCCACGGGGTACGCGATGCGGGTCATGTCCCCTTCTATCGACAGCACCTTGGCGCCGTAGTTGTCCACGATCTTCTGCGTCGTGGTGGTGAGGTCCGTCCATGTCCCTGTGGACTGCTCCGCCGCGATGGAGTTCGCGGCCTTCTCCATGGGAAGATGGGTGGTGACCCTGTAGTCGCAGATGACGTACTTGTCTACGTCGATGTCCTCTCCGATATGCATGTAAGATGTGCTCATTTCATTCACCTATTAGCTTGAAAATCTCGTCTCCGAGCTGACTCGTCATTACGTGGTAAACCGATCCGGGGGCTATCATTCCCACCTCGGTGATTATCGCGTCGATGTACTTCGACGGCGTGCTGTCGAACACGGGGTTAAATATCTTCACTCCCGGCTCCAGCTTTGCGTTCCCGATGACCTCGGCGTGGTCGCGCTCCTCAATGGTCACCATGTCCCCGAACAGCGTCATCGGGGAGAACTTGTAGGTCTCGCTGCATACATAGACCTGCACCCTCGCCTCGTTCGCGGCCAATGCGACCTGCGACGTGCCGATCTTGTTGATCAGCGTGCCGTGGGAGGTGATGGTGTCCGCGCCGACGAAGACCTTGGTGACGTACTTCATCACGGACCTGACGGCGCTGTCAATGATCAGCGTGACGTCGATGCCCTCCTTGGCGAGTTCGTTGACTGTAAGTATCCCTTGCCTCCACGGGCGGGATTCGGTGGCGTAGACCCTGAACTTCTTCCCCTGGCGGAAGGCTGTCTTGATGACGCTGAGCGCGGCGCTGCTGTTGCAGTGGGTGAGGATCACGTCGCCGTCCTGTATGCGCTTGGCGCCGATCTCACCGATGAATTTCACCGCGTTCACCGACGACTCGTTGAACGCCTTGGCGTTGGCGATGATGAGGTCCGTCGTCTCCTTGACCGTTCTGCAGCCGTCCGCGCCCTTCAGCGTCGCGTGCACCCCGTTCCAGAGGGATACGGCGGTGGGCCTCGACCCCAGAACCTTGTCCTTGGCGACGGCCAGG
>JAFPVN010000058.1 GCA_017395275.1 Candidatus Methanomethylophilaceae archaeon
AACGCCTACAAACGGATGATCCTGGACTCCACGCCCGAGGAATACCTCTGCCTGAGGGACTGCGAACAGAGGAGTCCGGAACATGTGCCAGATACCCTGTTCGTGAGACGTCCCGCACAGGTGTTCGCAAGGGGGTACGGGGCATGAATCCGAAGATACTCGCGGTATTGGCCGCCATCGGCCTGGTGGCGGTGGCCGGAGGCACGTTCCTGATCGGATGGCCGTCCTCGGAGGACGGTTCGGATTCGACCACCACGTACGTGACCTACACGGACACCGACGATGACGAGGAGGAGGACGATACCGAGACCTGGACCGCAACGGAGACCGACGCGGACACCATCAGCGGATTCAGCATCGTCTACTCATCCGGTACCGAAGGGTGCTACTCTGCCGTCCTCCAATCCAACGGGGAGTACGTCATAACCTTCAGCGGGATAACCGAGGACACCGTCTATCTGATATCCGGTACGCTCAACGGTTCCATAGTGATCGACGCGGGGGACGAATACGACTTCAAGCTCGGCCTCGACGGCGTGACGATCACGAGCTCGTATAACGTCCCCATCCGCGCGGACTCCGCCAAGAACTTCCATCTGGCGGCCAAATCCGGAACGCAGAACTACGTGTACGACAAACGTGGCGAGGTCGCCGATTCCGGGATCAGCGCATCGGTATACAGCGCGTGCGACATGAAGGTCAAGGGCACCGGGTCGCTCACCGTGGTCTCGGACAACAACAACGGCATCCACTCCAAGGATGACCTCCGCGTCAGGAACCTGACCCTCAGTGTCACCTGCGTCGACAACGCCCTGAAGGGGAACGACAGCGTCCACATCAAATCCGGCAACATCACGCTGTACGCCAGTTCCGGCGACGCCATAAAGACCGACAGCACCGACCCCAGCAGCAGCGGGGTGCAGCGCGGGAACGTGGTCATCAACTCCTCGCAGGGGGACACCGTCCTGAGCATCTACGCCTACTGCGACGGCATCGACGCCGCCTACGACGCGGCGATCGAGGAGACCGGCGGGAACAGCGTCACCGTCACCATAAAGACGTACACCGGCGCGACGACGAAGACCCTGAACTCCTCGTCCAGCTGGGGCGGGCATCCCGGACGCAGCAGCAGCTGGGGGGCTGGAGGCAACGACAGCAACACCAACAAGACCACCACGATATCCACCAAGGGCATCAAGGCGGACAACTCCATCGTCATCACCGGCGGAACGGTCTCCATCGATTCCTACGACGACAGCCTCCACGCCAACAGCGACGTGATGATGGAGTCCACGTCGAAGTACGGATCCGGCAACGTCACGGTATCCGGCGGCAGCGTCACCCTTTCCAGCTCCGACGACGCCATACACGCCGACGGCGCGGTGTCCGTGTCCGGCGGGACGGTTACGGTGAAGACCAGCTACGAGGGCATAGAGGGTGCATCGGTCACCGTGTCCGGAGGATACGTCTCCGTGACGTCGTCCGACGACGGCATCAACTCGTCCGGTTCCATAACCCTGTCCGGAGGATACGTGTACGTGTACGCCGGCGGGGACGGGATAGACTCCAATAGTACCGAAAGCTACAAGGGGATAATCTTCAGCGGTGCGGATGTCGTCATCGTCAGTACGAGCGGGGGCAACTCCTGCATCGACACCGACAGGGGATACACGTACTCCGGAGGAAGGGTGCTGGCTATATGCCCCACGGGCATGACGCAGGAGGCCCTGAACACCGGCAGCTCCGCGAAGACCTACAAAACGGGGAGCTTCACGGCCGGGAGCTGCGTCTACGCCTCCGTATCGGGGACCATGCAGCTGGCGGTGAAGATGCCGGTATCGATAAGCAGCGGATTCGTACTGTACCTCGGATCCGGGAGCGCCTCGTTCGGCTCGGCATCCTCGGTATCGTCGATGACGGAGGTGTTCTCCGGAGTCTACGTCTCCTGAGACCAAACAGGCGGCATATGTGCCGCCGTCTTACTCCTTTTTCTCCTTCGGCTTCTTGGCGGGCTTCTTCTGGATCATGTACACCACGCGGCGCACAACGGATCTGGGCAGCAGCCTCTCGAAGAATATCAGCATCTTTGGGCCGAATCCGACGACGATGACGACTTTGTCCTTCATCGCCCTCTTGAGCCCGTACCTCGCGACGTACTCCGCTGTAACGCAGGCGGACTTCTTGAACATGTTCTGTCCGGTCTGTCCAGCGATGGTCAGGAACGGGGTGTCGACGGGCCCGGGACACAGCACGGATACCTTCACGCCGGTACCCTTCAGCTCCACGGCCAGGGCCTCGGTGAAGCTCTGGACGTACGCCTTCGTCGCGTAGTAGACGGACATCAGCGGTCCGGGCTGGAACGCCGCTATGGACGCAACGTTGAGGATCCTTCCCTTCCCGCGCTCGATCATCCCGGGCAGGAACAGCCTGGTGATTCCGGTGAGCGCGAGGTCGTTGACGTGTATCTGGGTCTCCTGCTTCTTCAAATCGCATTCGGCGAACGGTCCGAAGTCGCCGAGTCCGGCGCAGTTGATCAGGAAGTCCACGTCCACGCCTATCTCCTTCACGTCGTCGTACAGCTTCTGGGCCGCCCCGTCCTTGGACAGGTCGGCTGAGATCACGTAGACGTTGGACTGGTCATGCTTCTCGCCGATGCGTGTGCGCATCTGCTCGAGCACCTCGGTGTTGCGTCCTACAAGTATTACGTCCCATCCGTCCTCAGCAAGCATCTGGCTCATCTCGAACCCTATGCCGCTGGAGGCTCCCGTGATCAAAGCGGTACCGTTCATCGGTACGGAGGATTGCGGTCATCGTATTAGTCGATGCGGGTCATCGGACGGACGAAGAAAATGGATATGGTATTCAGCGCTTCACGATGATGCAGAGGATGTCCTCGTCCTGCACCACGTGGTCCAGTCCGACGGTCTGACCGGGGAACTTGGCGCTCTTCCCCCAGACCATGGCGTACCTGAAGTTCTGCCTGAACGCCCTGTGGATGAGCTCGCATACGTCCCCGACGGTGTTGCCCCTCTTCACGATGAGGGGGACCTCCATGTCCGCCTCCTGTCCCTGCGGTTTGAGGTACACGCGGATCATGTCGATGGTGTCGTAGAGACCCTGCTTCAGGTCCTCCATCCCCTGGCCGGTCGCGGCTGATACGGGGAACTTGGGGTACTCCGGGTTCTTGGCGTAGGCCGCCTCGATCTGGCCCTCGTTCGCTATATCCACCTTGTTGATGGCCATGATGGCCTTGATGTAGACCCTGTTGCCCGCAAGGACATCCAGCATCTGCTCCACGTCGATGTCCTCACGGACGACGACCGTCGCGTTCACGTGACCGTACGCCGCGGTCATGTCCTTGATGATCTCTGTGGTGATCTTCGTCAGCTTCACCGTGGGCTTGACGACGATACCTCCGCTGTCGCCTCCGGTGATGGTGACGTCGGGCCTCCTCTGGTTGAGACGGATGGCTGCGTTCCACAGCTCCTTGAAAAGCACGGATATGTCCGGATTGAACACATCCACGACGAGAAGGATGACGTCGGATGCCCTGGCCGCGGCGATGACCTCCCTTCCCCTTCCCTTCCCGCGGGACGCGTCCTTGATGAGTCCGGGCATATCGAGGATCTGGATCTTGGCGTGCTTGTACACCATGACTCCGGGCACCACGTCCAATGTGGTGAAGTGGTACGCGCCCACCTCGGACTTCGCTCCGGTGAGGTTGTTCAGAAGGGTGGACTTTCCCACGCTGGGGAAACCGACGAGCGCGACCGTCGCGTTCCCCGCCTTCTTGACGTAGAATCCCTTGGTGGGACCCTTGGCGGACTTGCGCTTCTCGTCCTCCTGCGTGAGCTTGGCGATCTTCGCCTTGAGTTTGCCTATGTGACCTTCGGTAGCCTTGTTGTACTTGGTCTTGGAGATCTGTTCCTCCAATTCCTTGATCTGCTCCTCTATGGTTGCCATCGGCGTCCTCCCTATTCAGAGTGATAGACCAGCCCTATATAATGGGTGGGTCAGGCGCGATACGCGCGTATTCGGGGCGTTTCCGTCACGGGGAGACCATCTTGATCTTCTCGGGAGCGATCTCCACGCGCACTCCCTTCGTGGTGAAGAACTCGCCGTCGAGGATGTACTTCTCCTCGCCGTCGACGGGCGTGATCTCGACCCACTTGACCCTCTCGACGGTGACGTTGGGCTGCTGGCACAGTTTGCCCTTGCTCAGCGACATCAGGTTGAGGTACTTCCTGAAAGATGAGGTGTAACGTGTGGTGATCATGTCAAACATCCCGTCGTCGTCCTCGGCCGCGGGGTAAATCGGCAGTCCGCCTCCGGCGGTCTTGATGTTCTGCGCGGAGATGAAGAGTCCCTTGACCGTCTGCTCTCCGGACTCGGTCTTGATCCTGTATGTGCGCCCCTTGGTGGAACGGATGGCCTTGAAGACGAGACCGCCGTATCCCTTGGACTGGTTGGAGGGGTCCTTGAACAGGCTGATGATATTGACGACCAGGTTGAACGTCACGAACTCCATTCCGACGGTCTCCCCGTTGACGAGGAAGCAATCGAAGGGACGGGTCTTGCCCGATATCATGAGGTCCACGAGCTGCTCGTCGGTGAGCTCCAGCACGCCTGCGGACCTGGCGATGTCGTTTCCGGAACCGAGGGGGAGGACCATCAGTGCGGCCTGGGTGCCGTATATCCCGTTGACGACCTCGAAGACCGTACCGTCCCCTCCCGCGGCGACCACTATGTCGCATTTGGAGGAGAGCTCCTTGGCCAGCTCCGTGGCGTGAGCCTCCTTCTCGGTCTCCCTGTAGTCGTATTCGATCCCTTTGGAATCCATGAGTTCGCGTATCTGACGCATCCTGTCGGCAGACTTGCCCCCGTTGGTGACGGGGTTGTAGATTATTCCCAGCATATCGTGGGAGATAACATCAAAATATTTGTTATATGCCCTAGTCAGGGGCAGATGACCCTGATCTTCCCGCCAATGGAGACGTTCAGCTCGGTGATGGTGCGGAGCTCCCCGTCCAGGGAGCATATCTCCTCCCCGTCCAATGCGGTTATCTCCACCCGATCGGTGCTCTCGAGATAGACATTGGGCTGCTTGGCCAGTTTCTTCCTGGAAAGTGCCAGCAGGTTGAGGTACTTCCTGAACACGTTCCTGTGCTCCATCACGAGAAGCTCGAACTTCCCGTCGTCGTCATCCGAATGCGGGGTGAGGACCATCCCTCCGCCGGATGTCACTAGGTTCTCGGCGGAGACGAAGTCCGAATAGAACTCCC
This sequence comes from Candidatus Methanomethylophilaceae archaeon, assembly GCA_017395275.1. Taxonomy (GTDB): domain Archaea; phylum Thermoplasmatota; class Thermoplasmata; order Methanomassiliicoccales; family Methanomethylophilaceae; genus SIG5. The sequence goes on from JAFPVN010000058.1 coordinate 5,283, forward strand.
TGTCGACGTTCGCGGTCCTGATCCTGTACCTGCGGGGACGGGACTGGCGCACCGACCTGAGCATGGTGCTCATGTAGCTCTTCCTTGCGTTGGCCGGGTCCTTGAAGTCGCGGATCACGTTGGACACGATCCCGACGCACGAATGCACGACGGACCTCTCCTTCCCGTTGGTGATCAGATAGTCCATGGTGCGGGTCTTCCCTGCGGTCAGAACGTCCGCGAGCTGCTCGTCCGTCATCCCCTCGATGCCTATCGACCTTCCGATGTCGTTGCCGGACCCGAAGGGGAGGACCATTATCGTGACGTCCCTGTCGTATACTCCGTTCACGGTCTCCAGCACGGTACCGTCCCCTCCCGCGTAGACGATGATGCCGCAGGAATCGGCCAGCTCCCGCGAGATGGACACGGCGTCCCCCTCCTTCGCGGTCTCGCGGTAGATGTATTCGATCCCCTTGGAATCCAGGATCTCGAGAACGTGCTTCATCCTGTCAACGGACTTCCCGCTGAAGGTAACCGGGTTGAAGACGATGCCAATCACGCGTATCGGGACGAAAGAGCTGTTAACCTCTATAATAAACTCTCCTGTCGGGCGGTACAATGCGCCGAACGCGCGCGCACCCCATCCTTATATAGTCGCCATTTGTTAGTGCGCCCATGGAAAACCCTCAGAGGACACCCTACAACGGCTTCATGGGAACGCCGATCGCGCAGGTGCTGGGTCTTTTGCTGGGACTGGGCGTGCCGTTCGTCATGATGGTCGCCGGCCTCTACAGACAGATCTGCCTGTTCGTGTTCATCGGCGTGCTGATGTTCGTCATCCCGAAGCTGTTCGGGGTCAAGAACATCAAGCTCATGGTCCTGCTCGGCATAGTCTTCCTTCTGCTGTCCACGTTCGTAGGCGCGTTCGCCTTCACGGTCCCGCAGATCGAGGACCACGGCGAGGACACGGTCACCGGCGACTTCAGCGGAGTGACCGTCACCGAGAACGGCGGGAAGTACGACGTCTCCGTGACCTACACCGGAACCGCGGACGGAGACATGAAGCTCTGCTACGCATCCGTCGGGACGACCACGTTCAGGGTCATACTGACGATGAGCAAGGATCCCGTCACGATGACCGCGTCGGGGACCACGTACACCTACACCGGATTGGAACTGGATTCGGTGCCGTACTCCATGCACTTCGAGAAGGGCGAAGGGGACGGCATGGCGGAATCCGACGCGTTCATCACCACCGCCACGATATCCAAGGGCGACCTGACGTCGCTGGCCATCAAGGGCAACCTCTACGTTGCGGGAATGGTCACCGTCATGTTCCTGCTCATCCTGTTCCTCACCGCATGGATGAGGCGCAACCTGGAGAAGACCAGGGCGAGGATGGAGGCCGAGGGCCGCCTGTACCCCCAGGGATACGGGCGCTGCAAGGAGTGCGGCATGCTGGTGCTCCCCGGAGAGACCGTCTGCAGGAAGTGCGGGGCGTACATCGACATCCCCGAGGAGGTCCAGCAGAAGATGAAGCAGAAGGTGGAGTACACCCTCTGCTCGGAATGCGGCGCGGAGGTGCCGTCGGACGCCAGGAGATGCCCCAAGTGCGGCGCCAACTTCGACGAGGAGACCGAGGAGGTCCACGTGCAGGTGTCCGAGGAGGAGCTCAGGGCCGAGGCCGAGAGCAGGGAACCCGAGCAGCCCGCGGACACCTTCGAGTGCTCCGAATGCGGAGCCCAGGTCCCCGCCGACGCGAAGAAGTGCCCCAAGTGCGGCGCCGAGTTCGACGAGGACGAGTGATGCTCCGACGCCGGAGGGGAGACCCTCCGGCAAACCCCTTCGACATGTGCCAGTCCTTAAAATTTAAGGCCTAACCTTTAATCCTATTTTCTTAGAGAACGAACGTTTAAGTCCTATATCGGCATGCATCATACGGATGCACTCTAACAACACTACTATCGACAACTTCGCGGATATCGGCGCCAAGGACGGGGCGCCGAAGAAGTCCATAGCGCACAAGTTGGCCGAGAAACAGCAGGAGATCTCGGTCACTGAATTCTTCGAGAAGAACAAGCACATACTCGGATTCGACTCCAAGACGAAGTCGCTCCTCATGGGCATCAAGGAGGCCGTCGACAACTCCCTGGACGCCTGCGAGGAGGCCAACATCCTCCCGGACATCTCGGTCAGGATCGACGCCCTCGGCGACGACGAGTACAAGATCATCGAGGAGGACAACGGACCGGGTATCGTCCACAAGATGATGCCGAACGTCTTCGGACGTCTGCTGTTCGGTTCCAGGTTCCACGCCCTCAGGCAGTCCAGGGGACAGCAGGGTATCGGTATCTCCGCGACCATCATGTACGGCAACATCACCACCGGCAAGCCCGCCCACGTCCAGTCCATGGTCGAGGGGGAGATCGCCCGCCAGATGGACATCGTCATAGACACCAAGACCAACCGCCCCATAGTCACCAACGACAAGCCCTTCAACTGGGAGGGCAAGGAGCACGGTACCTACATAGAGTACTACATCGCCGGTAAGTACGTCACCGGCAAGCAGTCGGTGTTCGAGTACCTGAAGAACACCGCCATAGTCAACCCCCACAGCAGGATCACCTTCACCGACCCCTCCGGTAAGACCTTCGTCTTCGAGAGGGCCACGGACATAATGCCCGTGAAGTCGAAGGAGATCAAGCCCCACCCCGAGGGCATGGAGATCGGGGAGTTCCAGAAGTACGCCCAGAGGTCCGTCCAGAAGACCGTCAGGGCGTTCCTCACCAGCGACTTCTCCAGGGTCACCCCGAGGGTGGCCGACGACATCCTGAGGAAGGCGGACGTCAAAGGGGACACCAAACCCTCCGCCCTCGACAGGGACCAGTGCAAGGAGATAGTCAAGGCCATAGGGACCACCAAGATCATGGCCCCTCCGACCGACTGTCTGTCCCCTATCGGCGATACCCTGATCAAGAAGGGTCTGATGCACGTCCTCGACGGAATGCGCCCCGACTACTACGCGCCGCCGATCACCCGTCCACCGAGATCCGTCAACGGGAACCCGTTCGTCATCGAGGCGGGAATAGTCTACGGAGGCGACATCCCCTCCGACGGACCAGTCACCATCCTGCGTTTCGCCAACCGCGTGCCCCTGCTCTACCAGCCCGGCGCATGCGCGATAACCAAGGCCGTATCCAACATGGACTGGAGGAGATACGGGCTCGAGCAGAGGGGAGGCAAGGGAATCCCCTACGGACCCGCGATCATACTGGTACACATCGCATCCACCAAGGTACCCTTCACATCCGAGGGAAAGGAGGCGGTCGCCGACTTCGAGGAGATCTCCAACGAGATCAACCTCGCCCTCAGGACATGTGCCAGGAACCTCAAGAGCCACCTCAACAAGGACGAGAGGAGGAAGAAGACCAGGGCCAAGTTCGAGATCGTCCAGGAGATCCTGCCCATGATCGCACAGAAATCGGCGGATTACCTCGGCAAGCCCGTACCCGACCTCGACAGCAGCATATCCAAGATCATGAACGTCATCTGGGTGGAACCGACGGTGGAGAAGGAGAAGGGTAAGTCCAAGAGGACCATCACCTACACCGTGTACAACTACACGAGGCAGGAACGCTCCCTCAGGCTGCATGCGCAGCTCCCGCTGGAGGCGGTTAACCAGATAGACATCGCCCAGGACGACCACTTCGTCGAGATCAACGACGAGGGCAAGGCCGCATGGGAGATAGACAACCTTCAGCCCTCGAAGCACACCTCGGTGAAATTCGTGCTCGCGGGCGAGATGGCGGACACGTTCTCCGCCGACGACGTGTACATCTCCGGAATCAACCCCGTGATAGTCATGGGAGCCGACGCGCTTCCGGGAGACTGGGGAATAAAGGGAATGGACATAGTCGAATACGAGTCGGACCTCGTCGAGGACGACGATGACGATACAGAGGAGGTCGAGAACCTTGACGATGAATGAGAGAGACACCAAGACCGTCGGCAACCTCACGTCGATTGTCGGCCAGCTTTACGACCAGATGGACGCGGGGGAGGTCCCCGAGATGAGCCTCCCGCTGAGGTCCAAGAAGAACATCGAGTTCAACGTGAACACCGGCGTATGGAACTACGGCAACCTGCAGACCGTCAGGTCGCTGAAGAACCTCAACGCCGCCCACATGATGCTCAGGACGGTCTACACCTGCGACTTCATCAAGGGTCAGATCGAGGAGCACAAGTCCTCCACCTTAAGGGAGATGTACTACATCTCCGAGGGTTGGGGCAAGGCGAAGTTCCACTCCCAGGACGAGAGTAACCTGCTCGCGGAGGACCTGGAAGTCGTGTCGAAGTGCATGAGGGAGGACTTCAAGCTCCGCCCCGAGGAGAGCGGTGCCCACGTGTACGGAAACGTCACCTTCACCACCCAGACCAGGAAGGGCATGAAGAGCATCCACTGCATGGACGACGTGGCCGAGACCGGATTCGCCGTCCCCTACAACGTGGAGAACGACATCTTCAAAATCGAGCCTACCGACGCCAAGTTCGTCATGGCGATCGAGACAGGAGGAATGTTCGCGAGGCTGATCGAGAACGGGTTCTGCGAGAAGAACAACTGCATCCTCGTACACCTGAGCGGTCAGCCCGCAAGAAGCACCAGACGTCTCATCAAGAGGCTCAACGAGGAGTACAAGATCCCCGCCATAGTCTTCACCGACGGAGATCCCTGGTCCTTCCGTATCCACGCGTCCGTCGCATACGGTGCGATCAAGACCGCACACATCTCCGATTACCTTGCCACGCCGGCGGCGCAGTTCATAGGCATCACCGCATCGGACATCCTGAACTACGACCTGCCCACCGACAAGCTGTCCGACAAGGACATCGGCGCCCTCAACGCCGAGCTGGCGGACCCCAGGTTCAAGGACGAGTTCTGGATCTCGGAGATACAGACCATGCTCAAGATGGGGAAGAAGTCGGAGCAGCAGGCCCTGGCCAAGTACGGTCTGGACTACGTCACCGACAAGTACCTGCCCGACAAGCTCGGCGATCTGGGTCTTATCTGAGATATCAAATCCGGCAGGGGGGCCTGCCGGAACCGTTCCTTTTTATACTTTTTAAATGGAAACGGCCGAACGGGTTCGCAATCCCTACAAAAAGGGTATATATACCTATATTTTCCGCCATCCCATGTCGTTCTTTGATGACACTAAGAATGCAGGACTGCTGCTCCTCATCATCGCGCTGATGGACATAGCCTTCGCACTCATCTCGATCTTCGCCCTTGAAGACTACAAGGACCTCGAGATGTGGAAGAAGATCCTGGTCATCGTCGGTGCAGTGATCGGTGCTGCCATCCTCGCACTGCTCGGTTTCGGAATAATGAAAGGGGGCGTCGCCTTCCAGATCGGTCCGTTCTTCTCCGATGTCAAATCCAAGTTCGGAGTCCTCGTCGCAGGAACCGCCGGTATCGGAATCGCTGACCTCGTCGAGGGTATCTTCAACATCATCGCATTCGGCGGTACCAGTGTCGGTTCGCTCGTCATCGCGGTCATCCTCCTCGTCATGGCATGGCTCATGGTGAGCGGTGGAAAGGTCGCAGGCAACGTCATCTGGATCATCCTTCTGATCATCTACATCATCGGAATCATCGTCTCGGCGATCGCATCCCTCGTACTGGTCGGAATCCCCTCGCTGCTCCTCTTCATCATGCTCCTCCTCTTCCTGCTCTCGCCGGAAGTCAAGAGCAAGATGGGAATGAACTGATCGTTCCGAAGCTGAAGGACAGCAACCAAACTCCTTACCTTTCTTTTACATCCCCCGTGATTATCCAGTCATTTGCGGACAATATCGCGCGGCCAATAGCCAGCAGTCCGTTTTGAAGGGTTAGGATACCCAAACACCTTTTATAATACTACTGTTATTATAGGCCAACACATAGGGGTGACCTTATATGGACAAAATAAACAAAATACTGTATTGCGTGATAATGTTCTTCATTCCGTGGCTTGGAAAGTTCCTCAACGGAAGGATCGTGCCCGGAATCGTGCAGCTGGTTCTCTACTTCTTCGTCATCGGATGGATCATCGGTCTTGTTGAGTTCGTTCTCGACATCATCAACCTCAAGAGCGACGACAACGGCGAGATCACCATCCCCTCGGGATTCTTTGATTTCCTGAACTAAACGCAATAAATGCCCGCGCAAGCGGGCATCAAAACACCTTAACCTTCTATTCCCACTACCTGAAGACATAAGACGGAGATCCCTCCGCCGTCCACGTTTTATACGGATGACACGATTGCGGTGGCGATGTTCTGCAGGAAGTGCGGTACCGACGTCGGCAATTCCAGATTCTGCCCCAACTGCGGCGCTGAGGTCGCACCCTCGGGGAACGGCGGCCCATGCTACATAGAGGAACATAGGACGGTCAACAAGATCGCCTACGGGCTGATCGCCCTGCTCATCGGAGGACTGGGGATCCACAGGTTCTACGCCGGCAAATGGGTCTCGGGGATCATGTACATCCTGTTCTGCTGGACTGGCATACCGAGCCTCCTCGCCTTCGCGGAGGCCATCGTCGCATTCTGCAGGGAGGACGACGGGTACGGGAACATACCCGTCTACGACGACAGGTACTTCGTATGATCATACGCACCACGCGGTGCGGAAACCTTCTAAAATGGACAAAAACGGTTAAAGAGGGGTCGTGCCCCTCTATTTGCCTTCACTCGGAGGACTCTTCGGAGTCCTTGGGCGCACACTGCTCGCAGGTGCATCCCTCTCCGTGCTCCTCGCAGCAGCACTCGTCATCCTCGCAGCAGCAGTCGTCCCCGAGGAACTCGTCCTCGTAGGACTCGATGACCTCCTGTGCGAAGGTCCAGTCGCAATATGCGACGTAGAGCGCGATGAACACGGGCACGAACGCGACGACGCACATGAGCGCCTCCATCGCGGGGTGCATCTCGACGCTGCGGGAGAGCAGCGCGAGGACTGCGGCGAACGCATCGATGGCGGCGAGGTCCATGACCCCGACCTTGTAGCTCACGAATGCGCAGAACGCGAAGAGGAGGCCGAGTCCGACCGCGGTGGGTATGGACATGCCGTAGTCGAAGGTGAGGATGAACAGTGCGAACAGCGCTGCTGAGAATCCCTCACACAGGTAGCCCTTGTAGAGGTTGAAACCGGCAAGGACCAATCCGCCCACTCCGAGGACGTAGGAGAGGTTCATGTCGATCTGGACGAGGTCTGAGCTCATGCACATCCTGTAGACAGTGATGGTGATGAAGATCAGAGCGATGTAGAGGAACACAGCGATAGGCGCTGCGAAATCCGATCTGTCGTCGTTATACATGATGTATCACTGATAGTCCGACATTACGCGCGTATTTATATGTTCACGGGCGCGAACGGAGTTCCCGTTCGCCGTTCGGCCATCTCTGTAAGGAAACCTATTATTGGAATGACGCGATTCACCCGGTATGAAGATCACACTTGTCCAGTCGAGGGGACTCGTAAACGACCCCAAGGTCAATTTCTACAAAGCGAGGATGAGGATCAACAACGTGGATTCCGAGATATTCGTGTTCCCGGAGATGTTCTGCAGCGGATACGTCAGCGACAGGAACACGATGAGGCTGGATATGCTGAAGCCGATGGTCATCGACGAACTGGCCAAGCTGTCGGACAACAAGGGCAGCACCATCATCTGCGGATGTCCACAGAAGGACGGGGACACCATCTACGATACCGCCCTCGTCATCGACGGGAAGGAGGTCTCCTGCTACAGAAAGATCAACCTCTCCAACAAGGGGGTG
>JAFPVN010000059.1 GCA_017395275.1 Candidatus Methanomethylophilaceae archaeon
ATGATGGTAAACGAACTCGTGGAAAGACATAACATCATAGTCATCGAGGACATCCCAGTATCGAAGATACGGGAGAAGTCACTCGGAAAAGGTATGAGGAAATCATACAGCGACGCGAGCTGGGCGATGGCCGTCGGTACGCTTTGCAGCAAAGCGGCGGAGGCTGGCTGCAAGGTGGTGAGGGTCAACCCCGCTCATACGTCGCAGATGTGTTCAGGATGCGGAACGATCGTACCCAAGGACCTGAGCGTCCGCAGGCACGTCTGTCCGCATTGCGGTCTGGATATCGACCGCGATCTCAATGCAGCCAGGAATATCCTGCGCTTGGGCCTGCAAGCGCTGCGGCCAGACCGCTGAACGGAGAGGATCGCAGGATCCGATCACAGCATTGAAACCCCAGATGGTTTCAATGATACCCATCGAAGGCAAGGTCCACGCTCTCGGCGGCTACATGATCGACTCCGAGGGTAAGGAGAACGGCGAGGCCTCGAGCGAGAAGGTACAGATCTACTACGTCTGAACAATTTCGGGGGGGAGACCCCCTTCCTTTTATCCCGCCCCCTAAGATGGGCGCGTGTGCACAATTATAAAGAAAGAAATGCATGCGCCGCACATGACGAACAGCAGGTTCAGAGCTGTCGAACAGGCCTCGCTCAGGGAGGCGGTGGTCGCCGAGGCGCCAGCGGAAGCGACATCGGAATACTTCGGTTGCAACGTGTTCAACAGGTCCGCCATGAGGAAGTATCTGGCCGAGGACACGCGCCGCAAGATCTACGAGTCCAGCGAGCAGGGCAAGACCCTCGACAGGGAGACCGCGGAGCAGGTGGCCGCAGGCATGAAGCGCTGGGCCATGGATATGGGTGCCACACACTACACGCACTGGTTCCAGCCTCTGACCGGCGGTACGGCCGAGAAGCACGACTCCTTCGCGGAGCCCTACGGCAAGGGACAGGCCATCGAGAAGTTCACCGGCAAGCTGCTCTGCCAGCAGGAGCCCGACGCGTCGTCGTTCCCCAACGGGGGACTGAGGGCGACGTTCGAGGCGAGGGGCTACACCGCATGGGACCCGTCATCCCCCGCGTTCGTCATCGGGGACACCCTATGTATCCCCACCGTGTTCGTTTCATTCTCGGGGGAGGCCCTGGACTACAAGGCGCCCCTGCTCAAATCGGAGATCGCCGTCGCGAAGGCCACTGAGGACCTCCTCAGGTATTTCGGCATCAAGAACGACCGCGTGATCTCGTATCTCGGGTGGGAACAGGAGTACTTCCTGGTGGATTCTGCCCTCTACGCCCAGCGTCCCGACCTCATCATGGCAGAGAGGACGCTCCTGGGACACAACTTCGCGAGGAACCAGCAGCTGGAGGACCACTACTTCGGATCGATCCCAGCACGCGTGCTGGAGTTCATGAGGGACCTGGAGTTCGAGAGCTACAAGCTCGGCATCCCGCTGAAGGCCAGGCACAACGAGGTCGCACCGAACCAGTTCGAGTGCGCGCCCGTGTACGAGCGCGCGAACCTGGCGATAGACCACAACCTTCTGCTCATGGCGTTGATGAAGAAGGTCGCCGAGAGGCACGGGTTCAAGGTGCTGTTCCACGAGAAGCCCTACGCAGGGGTAAACGGATCCGGGAAGCACTGCAACTGGTCCGTGGGTACGGAATCGGGCATCGGGCTGATGTCCCCCGGGAAGACGGACAAGGAGAACCTGATGTTCCTGATGATGGTGGCCAACACCCTCAAGGCCGTATACGACCACAACGGCCTGCTGAAGGCGCTGGTGATGTCCGCATCCAACGCCCACAGGCTGGGAGCCAACGAGGCGCCGCCGGCGATTATATCCTCGTTCCTCGGTTCGCAGGTGCACGAGGCGTTCGAGCAGCTCCTTAACTCCTCGGACATGGTCAAGCTGAAGGACAAGAGGGGATACAGCCTCGGTATACCGCAGGTGCCCGAGCTGCTCATAGACAACACCGACAGGAACAGGACCTCTCCGTTCGCGTTCACGGGTAACAGGTTCGAGTACAGGGCGGTCGGCTCCAGCGCCAACTGCTCCAACGCCGTCACCATGCTGAACACGGCGCTGGCACAACAGTTGACGGAGTTCAAGAAGGCCGTCGACGCGCGCATAGCGAAGGGATGCACCGCGGTGCAGGCCATACTCGACGAGACCCGCGAGACCTACAGGTCGTGCAGGGACATCTGCTTCGACGGTAACGGTTACTCCGACGAGTGGAAGAAGGAGGCCAAGAGGCGCGGTCTCGACTGTGAGACCAGCACGCCCGTGGTGTACGACCACCTGTTCTCCCCGGAGACCATCAAGCTGTATGGCGACATGGGAGTCATGTCGGAGACCGAGCTGAAGGCGAGGCAGGAGACCGCGTGGGAGATGTACAGCAAGAAGATCGATATCGAGGCAAACATCCTCTCCGACCTCACCATGAACCATGTGCTGCCCGTAGCTACGAGATACCAGTCCATCCTCCTCGACAACGTGGCGAAGATGAAGGAGATCTTCAATGGGAAGGACTTCGACTCCGTCGCCTCCGGGGAGATAGAGAACATCAAGGAGATCGCCCTCCACATGAGCGACGCGCGCAGGCTCGTCGCGGAGATGGAGGAGGCATGCGCCAAGGCGCTGGCCGCCCCGGACGAGCGCAAGAAGGCCGTCATCTTCCACGACAAGGTGACGAAGTACCTCGACGAGATCAGGGTGCACGTCGATGCCCTGGAGATGATCGTCGACGACGAGATGTGGCCGCTGCCCAAGTACAGGGAACTGCTGTTCATCAGGTGAAATCCGTCCCTTCGGGATGATCTCTCACTATTCCCGTATTTACTAGTGAATACGGGATAATTTTCTATTTATACCGATTCCAAGATGGTCGGTCCATGAAATTCGCAGTCACTTACGAGAACGGAGAGGTGTTCCAGCACTTCGGCAAGACCCGTCAGTTCAAGGTGTTCACCGTCGAGGGCGACAAGGTCACCTCCGAGATCATCGATTCCGGGGAGTTCTCCCACGGAACCCTCGCCACCCTACTGGCGCAGAAAGGCGTCACCACGCTCATCTGCGGAGGCATCGGTGACGGCGCCAGGAACATGCTCAAGGGCAACGGCATCGACGTCTACACCGGCAACTCCGGCAACGTGGACGAGGTCGCGAAGGCCTTCATCGCAGGCACCCTCTCGAAATCGACCAAGAGCACCTGCCAGGACCACCACGACTGCCACTGCCACTGATCTCAGTTGTAGACGATCACGGCGTACATCTCGATGCGGCCTTCCTCGAAGACGTTCTCCAGACCGGAGGCCTTCAGGTAGTCCATCATCTGTATACCGTTGCCGCTGACCGACTGTATCTGCATGTCGGGGAACCTGCACGGCTTCCCGTCCAATGCGGCGCATCTCTCGCAGTACCTGCAGCCGTCGTCGGCGAAGCCGAGACATTCCAGGCCCGCCTTGCGGAGCTCCAGGACCATCTCCCTGCATTTGTCCTGCAGGGTCTTGGTGCAGTTCTTCATCTGCTCCCTGTTGCGGTAATCCGCATGGAACAGGATGGGGACGATGGCGCTCTTAGAGTAATGTGCCAGCACGTCCAATCTCTCCTCGGGTGTCCCGCAGAGGGGAGGACAGGAGCAGTATTTCCCGTAGCACCCGCAGTCGTCCGTGGCGCAGAATTCCCTGTTCTTGATGATTGTGTCCAGAGTGACAGCGGGCATCGCGAGGCCGATTTTCGCCTTGTCTGAGTATCTCGAGAGTATATTCAGTATCTCCGCATCCTTCATGATTGCGAATGTGCCTGTGACGATATAAACGGGTTGCTTTACGGATGGGGACCATCGGACGGACTGCGAAGCCATTCCAACACAATTAATTACGAATAAGGCGCTTCCCCACCCATGTCCGTTGAGAAGTACCTCACAGGCTCCGAGTACAAGGTCGAGAAGAAGATCGATGCAGACAGTCAGGATGCGACTAAGATCATTGCCGAGGATCAGGATAGGACGGTCCTTTTCACCGACCTCAACGGAGGCAGGGCGGTAGGCAACCTCTTCTCCACCAGGAAGAAGATCGCCACGGCGCTCGGCATCGACCAGTCGGACATAGTCAAGCACATGATCGACGCGATCGACAACCCGACCGACACCGAGCTGGTGAGCGATCCGGAGTTCAGATACCAGGAGCTTCCGCTTGACCTTACGAAGCTCCCCATATGTAAGTACTTCCCCGAGGACGGCGGCAGGTACGTCTCGTCCGGGGTCATCGTCTCGGAGTACGGCGGGAAGAGGAACGTCTCCTTCCACCGCATGATGATCATGGACAAGGACAGCATCGCCGTCAGACTGGTCCCCAGGCACCTCTACACGATGTACAACAACGCCAAGAAGGACGGCAAGGAGCTTAGGATCTCCATCTGCATCGGAGCGAGGCCTGAGGTTCTCTTGGCGGCGGCGACATCCACCGCGTACGATGCGGACGAGATGAGGATCGCATCCGCCATGGTGAAGAAGTCCACGGGCTTTCCGCTCAAGGTCGGGAAGTGCGACAACGGCCTCCTCGTCCCCTCGGAGACGGACTACGTCCTCGAAGCGCGCATTACATTCGAGACGGCCAAGGAAGGTCCGTTCGTGGACATAACTGGCACATACGATTTCATCAGGGACCAGCCCGTCATCAAGGTGGAGAAGATCTGGGCATGCAGGGATCCCGTCATGCAGCTCCTGCTCCCCGGAGGCAACGAGCACTACCTGTTCATGGGGCTTCCCAGGGAACCCATCATGTTCAAGACCGTCCAGCAGGCGGTCCCCAGGACGCACAACGTCCGCCTCACTGAGGGAGGGTGCTGCTGGCTGAACGGTGTCGTCTCTATAACCAAGAACAAGGAGGGCGACGGCATGAACGCCATCATGGCGGCATTCACCGGACACCCTTCGCTGAAGCATGTGATCGTCGTCGACGAGGACATAGACATCTTCGACGACCGTCAGGTGGAGTGGGCTGTGGCCACGAGATTCCAGGCCGACAGGATGCTCAGGATCCCAGGAGCGGCGGGTTCGTCGCTGGATCCCAGCGCCGAGGGTACGACGTGGAAGCTCGGTATCGATGCGACCATCCCTCTCAGGATGGACAGGAAGCTGTTCACCAAGGCCACGCTGGACTGAGAGGATCGGGGTTCCGAATCCCGCCCGAAACCGACAGGATCGGTTTCATCGCCTCGTGCGGAAATGATTTTAGAGGAATTACGATAACACGAGGCGGTGTTTTGGTAAGAGGTTTGGGTTTTTGGGTTACGGAGGGAATTGGTTTTTAAGGGGCCGAAGCCCCTTAAGTGGTTGCGGGATCAGAATCCGTACGACTTCGGCTTGAAGTTGGGGACATCGTCCTTGTACTTCTTGCTGCAGTAGTCGTAGAACTTGTCCTCGTCGTCGGGCAGTGACTCAAGCTCCTTCTGGATCTTGTTGAGCACGTCGAGCTGCTTCTTGGTGAGGATGAGCTCCTTCTTGGCGTAGCCTTCCTGCAGGATCTTGGCTCCCTCGAGTCCAGCCGCCTTGGCACGGAGGGAGTAGTTGTTGCCGTTGTCAGCGATGGCCTTTCCGACTCTCCAGGCGTTGTCGTATGCGAGGATGTATCCCTCGGGACCCCTGGTCCTGTCGGAGGTCATGTACAGGTCCCTGAGGACCTTTGCCTGACCGGTGGCGATGGCGGTGTTCATCAGGGAGACCTCGTATCCGAGCGGGCCGAGCCAGCACTGGACGGAGGATCCTCCGAACTCGGGGTGGTACTCGACGGACTCGTTGGACCAGAGGTCGCAGCACTGTGCCATCAGGTTACCCTGGATATCGGCGTGTGCGCACTGGCAGTTCTTACCCTCCTGTGCGGCGGGCATACCGGTGATCGCCTTGAAGATCGGTCCCTCGTATCCGCAGTCCTTGTCGGGTCCGGTGGCGCCGCACTCCTCTGCGACCATGGTCCTGGCCGCGGAGATGCATCTGGTGACGGCGGAGAAGGTCCTCTGGACATCGTTGTCGAGGTGACCTCCTGCCATGAACATCGAGGTGTTCGCTCCGGAACAGTTGGTGTCTCCTCCGGCTATGCACTTGTTCTTCTTGGCGATGTTGACGAACTCGGACCAGACATACTCCATGTCGATGGCTCCGAGGTATCCGACTCCGAACAGGAATGCGGTGATGTCACCGTGGGTGTCCGCGAAGTCTGCGAACTCTTTACCCCCGACGGACTCGACGGAGAGGACGTCCGCTCCGTTCTCGCATGCGATCTCACAGCACTCGATGAACTTCTCGGGGTATCCG
>JAFPVN010000060.1 GCA_017395275.1 Candidatus Methanomethylophilaceae archaeon
ACAACTCCGCCAACGATATGGTCGTGAAGGTCACCGTCTACGACGGCAAATCCGGCGATGAGCTGGACAACACCGTCGCCACCATCCCCGCCACCACCGCCGCGTACGAGGTCCGCATGACCTTCGGATTCGGCAGCGACGGCACCAAGCTCGTGAACTACAAGGTCACGAACGAGGAGGGAACGGTCACCTACTTCTCCGAGGGCAACTTCGAGATCAGCGTCTCCCACTCCATCTGGAAGAACACCTCTACCTACGTGCTCCTCGTCGCGGTCATAATCGCGATCGTGGTCATCGCGTACTTCGTCATGCGCGCAAGGGCCACCAAGCAGAAGTCCGCCGGCGGCACCAAGACCTTCACCCAGATGGAGGCCGAGCGCAAGGCGAAGAAGGCCGGCAAGGTCGCGGAGAAGCAGAACTACAGCGCAAGCGGTTCCAAGAAGAAGCGCAACTGAGCGCTTCCTCCCAAACCCCTTACAATCCTTTATTTTTCGAATATCTGGCACTTGTCAATGGAGTGCCCTGCGCGACGGCATCAGGACCTGAAGGTGCCGAGGTCCAGGAAGGCGGACTCGCGCCTGTCGATGAAGAAACCGATCTTCTTGTGGAGCATGATGGCGGGGAGGTTCCTGGGCGCGATGCTGCAGTGGATCGCGGTCGATCCCATGGCCTTCGCATTCTCCGCCAGCCTCCTCAGGAGCTTGAAGCCCATGCCCATCCTGCGGTAGTCCGGGTCGACGGCCATGTCCTCTATCCACACGAGGTTCTCCACGTTGTTGACGTGATGCAGCATCTGCGCGAACAGGACTCCGATTATCCTCCCGTCGTCCACCGCCACAAGGCTGAGCTCCGATCCCGCATAGAAGCCGTCCGCATCCTCGGTCCTGAGGCCCATGCGCTTCCTGTCCTCCGGGGACACGGCGTCCCATCTCTCCCTTATACCGTCGGCATTCAGCGCCTTTATAGGGTCGGCCTTCTGGCTGCGGAGAGGGACCACCTTGTAATCGATGAGGTCCAGGAAGGCGCCCTCGCGGCTGCCCATGGTGAAGCCCATCCTCTCGTGGAGCTTGATGGAGGAGAAGTTCTCGGGCTGGATCGTGCAGTGGACGAACGATGCCCCCATATCCCTGGCGGTCTCGGCGACCTTGGTCACCATCATGCGCCCGATACCCATCCTGCGGAAGTACGGATGTACGCCCATGTTCTCGATCCAGACGAGGTTCTCTATACCGTTCATGCGGTGGAGCATCTGGGCGAAGATGAATCCCATGACCTCCCCGTCCTCCTCGGCCACGAAGCTGAGTCCGGACGAGATGTAGAGCTGGTAGGACTTCCTGTTGCTGGCGCCGAGGTTGTCCCTCCACTCCTGCGGAAGGTCCTCCCACCTGTTCTCGATGGTGGCGGAGAAGTACTCCTTGATGCAGTCTATCTCCAGGTCGCGGACCTTGATCAGGTCCTTGAGCTTCATCGGGCGGATGTCGACCATTCACATTTCCTCGGGTGCGCCCATCCCCATGCACTGGAGGACGTTGCGGAGCACTATTCTCGTGCATTCGACGAGGGTGATGCGCTCGTCCCTGCAGTCCTTGGCGCTGAGCACGGGAACGGCGGCGTAGAACTGGTTGAACGCGGATGCGACCTCGTGCCCGTATGCCGGGAGCAGGTGCACGCGCCTGTCCTCGGCCGCCGACTGGACGACCGACGGGAACTTGGCGAGCGCCTTGACGAGCTTTATCTCCGAGGCGTCGGTGATCTTCGATGCGTCGGAGGACTTCCTGTAGTCCCCGGCCTTCCTGATCATGCTGCACGCCCTCGCGTGCGAATACTGGAGGAACGGACCGCTGTTTCCGTCGAAGTTGAGCGCCTCGTCCCATGTGAACACGAACTGCTTCTCGGGCTGGACGCGGACGACGTTGTACCTTATGGCGCCGATACCGACGATCCTGGCGATCTCCCTCATCCTGTCCTCGGACAGGTCGGAGCGTCTCGCCTTGATCTCCTCGTATGCCCTTGCGACGGCCTCGTCAATCAGGTCGTCCAGATAGACCACCACACCTTTCCTGGTGGACATCTTGCCCTCGGGCAGGGATACGAACGAGTAGAACATGGGCTCGGGCATCCTCTCGCTTCCGAGGATCTCCAGGGCCGAGCAGAGCTGCTTGCTTCCCAGCTTCTGGTCCTCTCCCAGGACGTCGATGACGCGGTCGGCCCTCGTGAACTTGTCCATGTGATATGCCAGATCCCTGGTCGTGTACAGGGTGG
>JAFPVN010000061.1 GCA_017395275.1 Candidatus Methanomethylophilaceae archaeon
CCCGGGACTCGACACAGTAGGCATGTTCCTTCCGTACACAGGGATGCAATACCTGCTGTTCGATTACCTGAAGCACGACGCGGCGGTGATGACCTCCGCCAACGTTCCCGGCGAACCCATGATCCTCGACGACAGGGACATCATGGAACTGAATGCGGACATGTACCTCCTGCACAACCAAAGAATAGTCAACAGGGCGGACGACTCCGTCATGAAACTGTTCGGCGACAGGAGATACTTCCTCAGGAAGTCCAGGGGACACATCCCCTCGTACATCGAGATCGGGATGAAAGGAGAGGCGGTGGCCGTGGGCCCGCAGGAGAATCTCACCGCATCAGTCGCCAAGGACGGGAGGATCCACAGCACCCAGCACATAGGCAACGGCGAGTCCGTGGGCGTTGTCGATTATCTCGAGACGGCGACGGATTCTCTCATGGACATGCTCGGTTCCAGACCGTCGGTCGTCGCCATGGACCTGCATCCGGGGTATTCCAACAGGAGATACGCCAAGGCACTGTCCGAGAGGTTCGGAGCGGAGCTCATGGAGGTGCAGCACCACTGGGCCCACTGCGCGTCCCTGATGGCCGAATCTGGCATCGAAAGGATGGCCGCACTCGCATTGGACGGCACCGGCCACGGTACCGACGGCAACGCATGGGGAGGCGAGGCCATGATCGCGGATTACGATGACTTCAGGAGACTGGCTCATCTGGAGTACATACCTTTGATCGGAGGGGAGAAGGCCCTCCACGATATCAGGAGGCTGAAGTTCGCCGTGGATTCCGTCAACGGCTCGGATACCCCTTACGTCACCGAGAGGGAGGCGGACGTGTTCTCGAAGATGTCGAAGAACAGCGCCCTCACGTCCTCCTTCGGGAGGTTTCTGGATACGCTGGCATACTCGCTCGGCGTCTGCAGCCTGAGGACGTACGACGGCGAACCCGCCATGAAGATGGAGCCCCTCCTGGCGAGGGGAAAGAAGGTCGAGGGATTCGAGACCGAGATAAGGAACGGTCAGGCCCTCACGTCGCATCTCTTCAGGGACATCGGGAGGTACGACAGGTACGACGCCGCCTACTCCGCGGTGGACTGCGTTCTTGAGAGACTCATAGAATCCGCCGCCGATGCCGCCTCGAAGGAAGGTATAAAGCAGATAGGCCTCACAGGAGGCGTCTCCTACAGCATACCTATAAGCACGATGTTCGCATCCCATGTCAAGAAAATGGGATTCACGCCCGTGTTCCACGACCGTGTCCCCAACGGGGACGGGGGAGTATCCGTGGGACAGGCGGCCATAGCACTGAGGAAGATCCAATGAAGAACACCTTGTTCGTCCTGCTCGACGGTACCGAGGACGACCCCAATCCGGAACTCGGCGGCAAGAAGCCGTTCGACGTGGCCGAGATGCCGTTCATCAAATCGAACGTTCGCACCAGGGGCAGGACCACCGGCAGGGGATACACCCACATCTTCCTCAACGAACTGTTCACCGGCCACCAGCCCAAACTGCAGAGGGCGGTGCTGGAGGCCATGGGGTTCGGCATGGAGGTCAAACCCGGAAGGGCGGCGTTCAGGCTGAGTCCCGCACGCATCAAGGACGGGATGATCCACTGGGCGTACGACACCGACAGCTTCCGCAAGGAGCTGGAGGTTGCGGTAAGGAGGAACCTCCACATAATCGAGCCGCTGCATCCCGAGTTCAGGTTCTTCATAAGCTCCAGAGCAATAGTCACCGTCGACTGCGACGATGTGCCAGAGCTCCCCGGTCCCCCGAAGGACACGGAGTACGTGGAGGTCCCCGGATTGATGGGAGAGATGGTCCGCGCTGTCGCCGAGGAACTGGACGGCCTCACTGATTATCCGTGGGGAGTCGGGACCATGGACGAGCAGTACCCCCACTTCGAATGCCTGGACAACCTCATGGCATTCTCGGACAGCCCCACGTCGCTGGGCATCTGCACATCCCTCGGTTACGGATCCAAGGTGATCGACGACCTCGAGGAGAGGTTCGCCGCTGCCGCGGAAGCCCTGAAAAAAGGCAACGTCTTCCTTCACATCGATGAGATCGACGAGTACAGCCACATGAAGAAATGGCAGAAGAAGGTCGAGATCCTTGAGGAGTCGGACAGGCTGATGTCCAAGTACTTCTCGGGACACGATCGCATATTCTACTTCATCGACCACGGCACTTCATCCGTTACGGGGGAGCACCTCCCGGTCACCGTACCGTTCTGGTCCAACTACGCGACTGACGTGAAGGATGACGAGATGGTCCCGCTCAACACCCTGCTCAACAGGATGATGAGATAAGTTTTTCGAGAAGTTCCGTGTCGAGGTTCTCCTCGATCATGTCCGCCAGCAGGTTCAGCGAATCGTCGTACGCCTTGCGTATGTCGTCGTAACCTCCTGACGACTCCTTCCCTCCGGACAGGGTGTCCTCCTCGGGCAGGATGATGTTCCTGTACGGGAGTATCCCCAGGCATTCCATGCCGGTGAGCTCCTTCATGCGGTCTATCGCTCCCTTGAGTATGGACGCCTCGCCCCTGAACCTGTTGATGATGAATCCCTTCAGCAGCGGACGGATGTCCTCTGGGATCAATAGCCACGTGCCGTACAGGGCAGCGAAGACGCCTCCGCGTTCTATGTCCGCCACCAATACGACGCTCATCTTCCTCTCCCTGACGATGCCGATGTTGGCGACGTCCCTGCCGGTCATGTTCACCTCCGCCGGGGAACCGGATCCCTCGCATACGATATCGTCGAATCTGGCACTTAGCCTGTCGTAGGCGTCGCAGGACACCTGCATCCTCTTCTTGTAGTCGGGGATGCCGTCGGTGTAGACCTTACCGTTGACCACGTATTGGATGACGTTGTTGCCCGCTGGCTTCAGGAGTATGGGGTTCATGTCGCCCTCGGGCTCCAGGCCGCAGGCCCATGCCTGTATGGCCTGACCGATGCCTATCTCCGCCCCCTCGTTAGTGACGACTGAATTGAGCGAGAGGTTGGATGCCTTGAAGGGTGCGACCTTGCGCCCTTTCCTCGCCAAGTATCTGCAGATCCCCGCGGATACAGTGGTCTTCCCCGCGTTGGACGACGTACCCC
>JAFPVN010000062.1 GCA_017395275.1 Candidatus Methanomethylophilaceae archaeon
CTGCCATACTTCCGGTCCGGTGGTGGCATAGTGCTTGGCAGGGTTGGCTGCGTTCTCAAACTGCTGCAGGATGATGCTCCCTGGGATGGAGTCGCGGAGCTTCTCGAGCACGGATTTCAGACCGAGGCTCCTGGGGTATTCGGTGTTCTCGGTACGGGGATAGGATATGTATCCTGCGGTGTACAGGTCCTCCGCGAGCTTCATGGTGGTCGCGGGAGGTATTCCGATCTTGTTGGCCTCCACCTGCATCTGCGTGGTGTCGAACGGTGCGGGCCTGAACTCCTCCTTCACCGTGGTCTCGCTCTTTGTGACCTTACCGGTCTTGGCGCCGCTGCATTTGGTGTAGACGGCATCGGCCTCCTCCTTCTTCCAGAAGGGGTTGGAGGCGTGGCTGCCCTCGAACGCGAGCATGCCGAACTTGCCCACGATCCTCCAGTAGGGGACGGGGACGAACTTCTCGATCTCCTCGTTCCTGTCCACGAGGAGCTTCAGGGTGGGGCTCTGGACCCTTCCGACGGACATGAAGCTCTTGCCCACCTGTCCGGATGACAGTGAGATCAATCTGGTGAGGACGGCTCCCCACGAGAGGTCGATGATCTGCCTGGCCTCCGCGGCTGCGGCCAGTCTCTCGTCGGGAAGCGTGAGGTCTGAGAAGGCTGCCTCGACCTCTCCCTTGGTCAGGGCGCTGAACCTCGCCCTCGTGAGCTAGGACATGTCCGCTTCCGCGTACTTCACGGTCTCCATGCCGATGAGCTCTCCTTCCCTGTCGAAGTCTGTTGCGATGATGATCTCGTCGGCGGCTCCCATGAGCTGCTTGATGGCGGTGAGGATGCTCTTGACGCGCACCGTCTTCACCTGGGGCGCGTAGATGAGGTCCACGGGGGAGCTTGCGCTCCAATCGTTGTACTCCGACGGGTAGTCGAGCTCGATGATGTGCCCTCTGAGGCTGACGACGTCGTAGTCGTCGCCGTCGTGGGTGAACGAGATGACCGTCACTCCGCCGGACGATTTGGATGTGGATTTACCGTTCGAGAGAATCGTGGAGATCCTCCTTGCCGCATTTGCCTTCTCTGTGATGATGAGCTTCCTCATTGTATGATGCACTTCTTTTATTATATTTAAATTAAAAGAAAACAAGACGGCTGTAACGGGCGGACTATGAACGGTACGGGCACAGCGGAGAACGTCCAATAATGTTTTTGACACCCTCTGAGGCTTGCAGTTGTAAGATGGGAGAGTTCAATACGGCGAAAGAAAAAGTCGTCATAACAACAATAATACCATAAGAATTCAGTCTCCCCGACATGACCGATCTCCTCGCAGAGCTGGATTGTGCCGTGCGTTCCATGACGGAAGGAAGGGACGTGGCGGTGGCGTTCTCCGGGGGATTGGACAGCGGCATAGTGGCGGTGCTTGCGGGAAGGTATGCGAAGAGCATCCGCCTGTACACCGTGGGCACGCCGGATTCGTATGACGTACAGGCATCACGCGACATGTGCCAGTATCTCGGAATCGAGTGGGAGTTCATCGAGATGGACGAGGATTCCCTCGTCGAAGGTCTGAGGGAGACTATAAGGGTCACCGGGACCACCGATCCCGTTGTGCTGTCCTTCGAGGTGCCTCTGATGTACATCCTCCCGAGGGTCGGCGAGGGATACGTCATAGGCGGTCAGGGAGCGGACGAGACGTTCCTTGGATACTCCAAGTACCTGGACCTGACGGACGACGAACTGACAAAGGCAAGGGCCGACGATTTCGCCAAGCTCCGCGGTGTCACGTTGGTCCACGAATCGAGGATGGCGGAGCGCTACGGAAAGACCATCCTGTACCCGTATCTGGACAGCAGGGTGCAGTCCGCGGTATCGGACATCCCGTTGAACGACCTGCGCCCCGTCGGGGACGACAGGAAGCGCCCGCTGAAGGAAATCGCCTTGAGACTGGGGCATCCCGAGATAGCGGGGAAGACCAAGAAGGCCGCACAGTACGGCACGGGCTCCATGAACATGATCAAGGGGCTCGCCAAGCGGAAAGGGATGGCGGTATCGGAGTTCATCTGTTCCCTGAAGGAGGACGCATGACCGGCGCATCGTCATGGCTGGACGGCCACGAC
>JAFPVN010000063.1 GCA_017395275.1 Candidatus Methanomethylophilaceae archaeon
CCGTCGCCGAGAAGTACCAGCCTACCGTACCCCTGCAGACCGGACTCCGCGTCCTGGACACGATGTTCCCCCTCGCTAAGGGAGGAGCAGCCGCAATCCCCGGAGGATTCGGAACCGGAAAGACCGTCACGCAGCAGTCGCTGGCCAAGTGGTCCGACGCTGACATCGTGGTCTACATCGGATGCGGAGAGCGCGGAAACGAGATGACCGAGGTCCTTACAGAGTTCCCCGAGCTCGAGGACCCCAAGTCCGGAAACCCGCTGATGAACAGGACCGTTCTGATTGCGAACACGTCCAACATGCCTGTCGCCGCAAGGGAAGCTTCCGTCTACACGGGAATGACCATCGCGGAGTACTACAGGGACATGGGATACAACGTCGCTCTCATGGCGGACTCCACCTCAAGGTGGGCAGAGGCGATGAGGGAGATCTCCTCGAGGCTCGAGGAGATGCCCGGAGAAGAGGGATACCCCGCATACCTCGCCAACAGGCTGTCCGAGTTCTACGAGCGTGCATGCATCGGAAAGGCACTGTCCGGAAACGACGGATCCATCTCCGTCATCGGAGCGGTCTCTCCTCCCGGAGGAGACATCTCGGAGCCTGTCTCGCAGAACACCCTCCGTATCGTCCGTGTCTTCTGGGCACTCGATACCAAGCTGAGGGAGAGGAGGCACTTCCCGACCATCAACTGGCTTACCTCGTACACCCTGTACGACAAGCAGCTGAGGGACTGGTACAACAAGAACGTCGGTGAGGAGTTCCCGCTCCTCAGGGACTGGGCAATGCAGACCCTCCAGAAGGAGGCCGAGCTGCAGGAGATCGTCCAGCTGGTCGGATCGGACGCACTGTCCGACGACAAGAAGATCACCCTAGAGGTCT
Source organism: Candidatus Methanomethylophilaceae archaeon (assembly GCA_017395275.1). Taxonomy (GTDB): domain Archaea; phylum Thermoplasmatota; class Thermoplasmata; order Methanomassiliicoccales; family Methanomethylophilaceae; genus SIG5. The sequence goes on from JAFPVN010000063.1 coordinate 880, forward strand.
CGAAGATGATCCGTGAAATCTTCCTCCAGCAGAACGCGTACCACCCCGTCGACATGTACTGCCCGATCAGCAGGCAGTTCGTAATGCTCAAGCTGATCAAGAAGTTCTCCGACCTCGCCGACAAGGCACTGGCCGCGGGAGCTACCGTGGACAAGATCACCTCGATCCCTGCGAAGCAGAGGTTCCAGAGGGCTAAGTTCGAGGACAACATCGACGACGAGCTCAAGGCCGTCGACGGTGAGTTCGACGAGCAGTTCAAGGCACTGGGGGCATAAATATGGCAGAGAAAGAGTACAAGACAGTCACCCGTATCGAGGGACCTCTCGTCTTCGTGGAGAAGACCGAGCCCATCGGATACGAGGAGCTCGTGAGCGTCAGGCTCTCCGACGGAACCATGAAGAGGGGACAGGTCCTCGATTCTTCCGACGACTTCGTCTGCGTCCAGATCTTCGAGGGAACCTCGGGAATCGACAAGGATGCGACCGTCAAGTTCCTCGGCGAGACGATGAAGATGCCCGTGTCCAAGGACATGATCGGTCGTGTCCTGTCCGGATCCGGACAGCCCCTGGACGGCGGACCCGCCATCACCCCCGAGAAGAAGCTGGACATCAACGGTGCAGCCATCAACCCGTGGGCAAGGGACAGTCCTTCGGACTTCATCCAGACCGGTATCTCCACCATCGACGGAATGAACACCCTGGTCAGGGGACAGAAGCTGCCGATCTTCTCGGCATCGGGTCTCCCCCACAACGAGGTGGCACTCCAGATCGCGAGGCAGGCAAAGGTCCGCGGAACCGATGAGGAGTTCGCCGTGGTGTTCATCGCCATGGGTATCACCAACGAAGAGAAGCACATGTTCATGAAGGAGTTCGAGAGAACCGGCGCACTGAAGTCCGCCGTCGTCTTCCTCAACCTGGCAGACGACCCCGCGGTCGAGCGTATCGCGACGCCCCATCTCGGTCTCACCACCGCCGAATACCTCGCATTCGAGCTTGGCATGCACGTCCTGGTCATCATGACCGACGTCACCAACTACTGCGAGGCGCTCCGTCAGGTCGGAGCGGCGCGTGAGGAGGTCCCCGGAAGGCGCGGTTACCCCGGTTACATGTACTCCAACCTTGCGGAGCTCTACGAGCGTGCCGGACGTATCAAGGGCAAGAAGGGATCCGTCACACAGATCCCGATCCTGTCGATGCCCGGAGACGACATCACCCACCCGATCCCCGATCTCACCGGTTACATCACCGAGGGACAGATCGTCATGTCGAGGGAGCTCCACAGGAACGGTATCTACCCGCCGATCAACGTATCCGCTTCGCTCTCCCGTCTGATGGGAGGAGGAACCGGAGCCGGCAAGACCCGTGAGGACCACAAGGGGGTCTCGGACCAGCTCTTCGCCGCATACGCGGAGGGTAAGGACCTCCGCGGTCTGGTCGCAATCGTCGGAAAGGAATCCCTCTCCGCCAAGGACCAGAAGCTCCTCGAGTTCGCGGACATCTTTGAGGACAGGTTCGTCCGTCAGGGAATCGACGAGGACCGTTCGATCGAGGAAACCCTCGACCTCGCATGGGACCTCTTCAAGTCTCTCGACCTCGACCAGATCACAAGGATCGACCGTAAGTACATAGAGAAATACCTCAAGGCGTGAGAACGATGTCGGCACAAGATGTCACTCCAACCCGTTCGGTCCTCCTGGACGTCAAGAAGAGGATCAAGCTGTCCAAGTCCGGACACAAGATCATGAAGATGAAGAGGGACGGCCTCATCATCGAGTTCTTCGAGGTCATGGAGAAGGCCAAGGCGATGCGCAGCTCCGTTGTCTCCGATTACGAGCAGGCAATGGAGAAGATCACCATCGCCAGGGCCGTTGAGGGTGAGATCGCTGTGAAGAGCGCTGCCTACGCCATAAAGAACGAACCCAAGGTCACCGTCGGTTCCAAATCCATCATGGGAATGATGGTTCCCAAGGTGGACGCCGACATGACCAAGAGCGACATCCTGAACAAGGGATACGGCGTAATCGCCACATCGGCATACATCGAGGAGGCCTCCAAGGCCTTCGAGAAGCTGCTGGTGACCCTTGTCAGGGCCGCTGAGGTAGAGACCACGATGAAGAAGCTTCTCGACGAGATCGAGAGGACCAAGAGGAGAGTCAACGCTCTCGAGTTCAAGGTCCTCCCCGAGCTCGAGGATACCGAGAAGTTCATCAAGTTCCGTCTCGAGGAGATGGACCGTGAGAACACGATCCGTCTCAAATTCCTCAAGGGAAAGGGCGAGGCAGAGTAAGGATGTGGATCGAGGACAAGTTCCTTGAAGTAAGGAATGATCCGAAGAAGCTGGCGCGTGCCTTCAAGATCGGATGGATCATAGCCTACTCCATGCTGCTCCTCGGCGCGTTCCTCATCATCTGGGCATTTCTCCTGTGAGAACCCCAAACCACTTAAAACAACCCCCTTATTTTTTTCTAATCTCAAATGAGCCAGACAAGGGATTTCGTGCCGACGGGGAATCACGATGAATCATATTTCATCGTCGATGATGAAGCATGATTCACTGTCAGACGGCGTCCTCAGTCCATGAACGATTTCATTGTGACCCTTCCGGTGCCCAGATTGACTATGGGCATTATTCCGGGGTCGGGGTTGAAGTTGTGCATCTTCTGATACTCGGTCTGAGTCTGCCAGGTGGAGGCGTTGATCAGCTTCACGCCCTTGTAGTCCTCGTATCCGGCTCCGTGCACGTGCCCGGAGACGAAGATGTCCGGGACCGTATCCATGACAAGATAATCCTTCTTCTCGGGCGCCAGGGCGGTCTTCTGGCCGTACATGGGGGCGAGATGCCTCATGGTGACCATCTGCTCCATCACCTGCACCGGATGGTCATAGGTGAGCTGCTGCACGCCCGAGACCCAGTCGTCGATGCTCCTGCCGTGGTAGGTCAGGATCTTCCTTCCCTCGGCCTCCACGTAGACGGGATTGCCGCACATGATGATGTTGGAGTCGAAGGTCTTGGTGTAGATCTTGTTCAGAGCGGGCTGGGGCTCCGCCGGCCTGCAGGCGTCGTGGTTACCGGGATGTACGACCATCTTGATGTGGTCAGGTATGTCCTTCAGGTACTCAGCCAGGGCGTCGTATTGCTTGTAGATGTCCAGGATCGTCAGTTCCTTCTCTTGGTCGGGGAATATCCCGATGCCGTCGACGACGTCGCCGGGGAAGATGATGTAGTTGAGATTGATGGTCTCCGAGTTCTCCTTGAGCCACTGGATCATCTTGTGCCAGTTCTTGTCTAGGAATGTGGTGCTTCCAACATGGACATCCGACAGGAACGCCACGCAGGAGCTGCTGTCGGAGGGCTGCCACCTGTTGTTGGCGGGCACGTCGGGGAAGACAATCTCGGTGGCGTTTATGGAGCCTCTGCGCCTCTTGCTGGGCTCCGCCCTGCGGGGCCTCCCCACGACACCGATGACCTGGTCCTCTACCAGTATGGCGCTCGACCAGGGGTTGTCCGAGGGGATGTAGACGCTGCACTTCCCTCCGAGGTCGTCCTCTATGTCGAGCATCACGGATTTGTTGTCCAGCACCCTCTTGGATGAGATCATCCCGACGACCCTTACCTCGTCCCTTCCGGAATCCACCGCCTTGGCGATCGGCATCGAAAGTCCGAATCCCTTCTTGCGTTCGATGATCTTCTTCATCTGGGTGTACCTGCTCTGGAAGAACCTC
>JAFPVN010000064.1 GCA_017395275.1 Candidatus Methanomethylophilaceae archaeon
CCTTGGCCTCCGTCACCGGCCCTATTGGCACCGCCGCGCACCCGGAGGTCTTCATGATGGAGATGTCGAACGTGCCTATGCGCTTCGCGATTGCGATGACCTCTGTCTTATCGAGACCGATGAGCGGCCTGAGCACAGGGAAATCCAGCCCGCTCTGCTCCGCCCTGATGTTGGTCAGCGTCTGGGACGCTACCTGTCCCAAGGAATCCCCCATCACAATGCCGGAAGCGCCCTGGGACATGGCGAACCTCTTGGAGACCCTCTGCATGATGCGCTTGCACATCACGCACTGGTAGTGCGAGTCGCAGTTCTCCTTGATTATCCTCTGGTTCCTTCCGTGGTCGGCGACGAACACAGGGAACTCCTTCCTTGTATAGCGCTCCAGCTGCTCGGCTATCCGGATCACCTTCTCGAGATCCTTCGGGTCGCCGAACTCACCGTTGCTCATGTGCAGGAGGACGACATCCGCCCCGGCTTCTGACACGAGATAAGAGGCCACCGGGGAGTCTATCCCGCCTGATACGAGAGATACCGCCTTCATAACATCACACCCTATGGTAGACGACGTCTATGGCCTGAGCGTCGCCCGATTCCATCTGCGACAGTATCCCGTCTATAGCCGCATCGTTCATGCCTATGGTGGGAACGAACACCGGAAGCCTGGATTCCCCGATCGCTTCCAGCTGGTCGAGAGAGCATCCATTCACTAACCCGAGAATCCTGTCGGGGACTTCGTCGCCCTCGCCCAGCGTCCTCAGATGAGGATCGTATCTCTCCAATATCGGGATTCCATAGTCGCCGCATACGGTCACCTTGCACCCCCTCTTCATCATGAGCCATGCAGACACGAGACTACATCTGTCGTCCACATACGCCAAGACGTGTCCCTGACTTCCGAGGGGGAGGCCGGCATGGCACGCTATGTACGAGGTGAAGATGTACGCCCTGTTCGACCTGACCTCTACGAACACCGTCTTGTCGGGGTCGGTAAGATCCACCCTGATTCCCTTGGAAGAATTGGCCTCGAGGACGGCCGATCCGACCTCCCTCTTAAGATCCAGGCTTGTGAACGGATACACGTCGCTGTCTCTCCTGGCATCGACCGCGAACGTGTCGCCCTGGATCAGCAGCTCCTGCGATATCCAGGAAGCAGTCCGCTTTATCTCCTCAAGAGAAGCGGCGCATTTCGTAGCCACCGATACCGACGATATCCCGAAGACCCTCTTCAGCGATGCTATGGCCGCCTGAACATCATCCGTCTCGACGTACAGCCTTGAGTTCGCTATCGATACGACGGCTTCCACCGAGTCTTTGGCCAGCATGTCCATGATGTTGCGCTTGAGCATGCCTTCGAACCTGCGCCTTACAGGATCGCTCTTGAGCCCGATCTCGCTGTATCTCACCAGTATCGTCTCCACATGATCACCACGGTTACGCACCAACCTAATCCTGAGCCGTTATATATTTATTTCCTATATGAAATTAGTATATTGTGATGCAATGACGACAGGCCACGGAAAGCATGTGTTCGATGCCATCGGGATGACGAGAGTGGTCATCCAGGACGGCAAGGTCGTATCGGTCGGAAAGCCGGAGCTGAAGTACTGCCCCCTGTTCAAGAAGTTCAGGGGAATGGACGAGATAAC
>JAFPVN010000065.1 GCA_017395275.1 Candidatus Methanomethylophilaceae archaeon
GGACTGCACATCCGTCAAGACCGTGAACATCCAAGGCAATGTCACGAACATCCCGACATCCATGTTCCAGGGATGCACGGGGCTCGAATCCGTAAACATGCCGGCCAGCGTCACCAAGATCAACACCAACGCATTCTACGGATGCATCTCCCTTGCAGAGGTTGAATTCAGCGGGTCATATGTGCAGATATCGGACGATGCGTTCTACGGATGCACTTCCCTGACATCCGTGGATCTGACCATCGTCACTTCCCTCGGTGACAACAGTAGGGCATTCGCAGGATGTGACGGCATCACCGAGTTCATCGTGAATGAGTCTAACGAATACTACACCGCGGAGGGCGGGGTCCTGTTCAACAAGAAGATGACCTATCTCGTACAGTATCCCGCGGCTAAGGAAGGGTCGTCATACACCATCCCCGATTCCGTTACAATCCTAACCGGCAACGCATTCGGAGGATGCTCGCACCTGAAGTCCCTGACACTGAACAAAGCCGTCTATAGCGTAAGGAGCGCCCTGCAGGACACCGGATCACTGGAGAGCATAACGGTGAACGAGAAGAACACAAATTACTCCTCCAGGAACGGATTGCTCTACGACAGGTCGGGAGTGATGTTACTTGCCTGCCCCTCCGGTCTGAAGTCCGTGACCTTCGACAAGGACACGCTCTTCCTCGAGGGAAAATCCTTGACGGGCAACAACCTCGAGGAGATCAGGTTCATCAGTGGCGGAAGATACTTCCTGAATGAGGCCTCGGTCAACGACTGCAGGTCGCTGAAGAAGATCGCCATCGAAGACGGTGCCGACATCGTCTTCGGCCTGGGCTCGATCGCGTCGACCTCGAAGGAGAAGCAGACCATCGAGGTGTCCGCACCCGAAGGCTTTAAGGTCCCTGCACACGCAGTCACAGGTAACGTAGAGTTCACTTACGGTCCTGCCCCGACCCCGGAACCTGAACCTTCGGATTCCTCCGGCAAGAAGAACAACACGATCGTATTCGTGGCCATCGGCGGCGTGGCAGTGTTGGCGCTCGCCGGTGCGGCGTTCTTCCTGATCAGGAGACGTGCCTGAGAGAATCTCTGGCACTATCCCAAACCATTTCCCTTCTTTTACTTAATCTGAAAAGCGGGAGATCTCAGCAGACCTTCTCCCCGTTGAGTATGTACATCTTATCCTTGTTGGGCCCCATGATCGGTCCTACGACCTTCTCCTCCCACTGCTCGGGCGGGAACTCCTCGAACGAGACGCTTATCGCCTGCTCCGGGCAGCCCCATTCCTCCAGGAACACGTTCTTGATCCTCTCCGCGACGCGTTTCTTTATCGCCTCGTCCTTCGGGTATGCTCTGATCTCGATGTACGGCATGCATGCGAAAACATCTATCTGGCATATCTAATTATCCATACGACGGAGGCCGATGTGGACGTCTGTCTGGGCGTACTGTATCCTATCGTGTGACCTGGGAACGTTCACTGTAGGATCGGGAACCTCCTGACAAGGGACAGCTCCGACCATCTTCCGTGCAATGACAGCCTCTCGAACCCTCCGAGACAGTAGACAACGACCATTCCCACGCACAGGATGATGTGGTAGTCGATGACCGGATTGTCCTGCGGAGGGATGCACAGGGTGTACATCACCAAGAAGAACAGGATCGAACCGGCGGTGGTGAGCCTGGAGGCTATCCCCAGTATCAGGGTGATGCCCAATATCAATAATGCAGTGACGAACAGGAAGTCCACGAACGCATTCCCCGCGATGGAGACGTAGAAGTCTGCGAAGTGGCCGTCCGTCACGTAGATCACGAAGGATGACGGGGATCCTCCGTCGACCGCACCGCTCCCGTCGGGGGTCTGGAATCCGAGACCGAAGACCTTGTCGAAGAACGGCCAGAGGAACAGCCAACCCACGAGTATGCGGAACACCGACAAAGCGTACTCCCCAGCCGTCCTCCTGTCCATCTCCATGGGGGAGGAACGGACAAGTGCCTATAAAAACGAATCACTTCGAAGGATTGCGTTTTCCACGGGCCGACACAATGTCCATCTTTCCTTATTTTATCGTGGATGGTGTCCGCAATAAAACAGATATATACCTAAAACGACAATTCTGTTCACATGGTGAAGAACACATCGAAGGAGAGTCTGGCCGAGAAGACCAGGATCTACATCGACGCGCACCCCAGCGTCAAGGACTGCGTGTCCAGGGGGCTTATCAACTACTCCTCCCTCGCGAGGATGATAATGAAGGATCTCGAACTGGACAACGAGGAGGCCGTCATGATCGCTTGCAGGAGGTACGCCAGCAAGCTCGGCGTCACCACCGACCACGAGCTCAACATCCTCAGGATCCTCAAGAACAGCTGTCTGGAGATGAGGACCAAGACCTGCATCGTCACCGCCAAGAATGATTGGACAGTATTGAACAAGATGGACTATCTGTTCAAGGACCTGTGGAACGAGAACTCCATCATGCAGGTCGTCCAATCCGCATCCGCGATCACCATCATCGCCGACAAGATGATGAAGAACAGGGTCGTGGACACCGTCGGGAAGTTCAACATCATCAAGATCAGGGAGAACCTCGTCGAGATCGCCGTCAAGAGTCCCGAGAAGATTGTGGACACCAGCGGTGTCATCGCATACCTGATCACCAACCTCTCCGATGCCGGCATCAACATCGAGGAGACCGTGTCCTGCCACACCGACACGATATTCATCGTGAGCGAGTCGGACATGATCAACGCTTACTCGGTGCTCAACAAGTGCATCCAGAGCGCGGAACAGATCGTCAAGGACTGAAACAGGGTGCCTCGGGCACCCATCCTTCTCATTTTTGATATCATGGACAGACTGATCGCCTGTTGCGGACTGGATTGCGGGAAGTGCGAGGCCCGCAGGGCCACCCTGGAGGACGATGACGCACTCCGCGGGAAGGTAGCGAAGGAATGGTCGGAGCTCAACGGCGTGGAGATCACGCCGGAGATGATCAACTGCGTCGGATGCCGCATAGAAGGAGCGAAGACGCCGTTCTGCGATTCCCTCTGCCCCATAAGGCAGTGCGCGATGGGCAGGGGCGTTGAGACCTGCGGATCCTGCAAGGAGTTGGATTCCTGCGGGAAGATCCGCATGATCACCGAGCACAACGATGAGGCACTGAGCAATCTGCGCTCCTGAAAACAAAAGTGCCAGCATTGGATTCTGCTGACTTTGACATCACTCTTCGGCACTGTCAACGGTGACGAATTTCGGCGGCTGCATGAGGTCCTGCAGGGACACCGTGTCGAGATAGTCGTTTATCAGATCGTCCAGGTGCTTCCACATCGGGAGCGTCCTGCAGGTATCGGCACGGTCGCATTTCACGTCCCCGTCCTCAAGACAGGAGACGGCGCATATGCTGCCCTCCGTCATCCTGAGGATGGGGCCGATCATGCATTCGGAAGGGGGGATGATCATCTCGTAACCTCCGCCCTTGCCGTGGCTCCCGGAGACTATGCCCCCTTTGACCAGTATCGGCATTATGGACTCGAGGTACTTCAGGGACAGTTCCTGCCTCTCGGCAATGTCCTTAAGCGGCACCCTCGACCCGCCGTGCTCGGCGAGGTCTATGAGCACCCTTATGGCGTATCTGCCCCTGGTCGAGATGAACGCTCCCAATTGATCACTCCTGGAAGAGTGCCGTCGACAGGTACCTCTCGCCGGTGTCGGCGAGGAGAGCGACGATGTTGCGCCCCTCGTTCTCCGGTTTCCTGGCCTCCTGTATCGCGGCCCACAGCGATGCTCCTGATGATATACCGACCAATATACCTTCGCGTCTTCCGATGAGCCTCGATGTCTCGAACGCGTCATCGTCGGCCACGGCGGTGATCGAGTCTATCACCCCTCTGTCGAGGGTATCGGGGACGAATCCCGCCCCGATACCCTGGATCTTGTGGGGTCCCGCATGCCCTTCGGACAGCACGGGTGAGCTCTTGGGCTCAACCGCCACGACCTTCACGTCGGCCTTCTTGGACTTCAGGAACTTCCCGACCCCGGTGATGGTACCTCCCGTTCCAACTCCGGCGACGAAAACGGAAACGTCGCCGTCGAGGTCCCTGTAGATCTCCGGTCCGGTGTGCTCGAAGTGTGCCTTCGGGTTCGCGGGATTGACGAACTGGCCGAGGATGACAGCATTAGGGATCTCCTTGGCCAGCTCATCCGCCCTCGCGATGGCTCCCTTCATTCCCTTGGCGCCCTCGGTGAGTACGAGCTCGGCGCCGTAGGCCTTCATGATCTTCCTGCGCTCGACCGACATGGTCTCGGGCATAGTGATGATTATCCTGTATCCCTTCGCGGTGGCGATGGAGGACAGTCCGATGCCGGTGTTACCGGATGTCGGTTCGATGATGACGCTGTCCTTCTTCAGGACGCCCTTCTCCTCCGCCTCCTCGATCATCGAGAGGGCGATCCTGTCCTTGACGGAACCGGACGGGTTGAAGGACTCGAGCTTGACATAGAGATGTGCCAGCAGTCCGAATTCCTTCTCGATCTTTGTCAGGCGCACAAGGGGCGTGTTGCCGATTGTCTGCTCTATCGATGTATATACTGACATCCTCACACCTTCTTGAATCCCTGCTCGAGATCGGCGATTATGTCCTCGATGTCCTCGGTACCGATGGACAGGCGGATCGTGTTCGGCTTGATCCCCGCGGCGAGGAGATCCTTCTCCTCCAGCTGGGAGTGGGTCGTGGATGCCGGATGGATCACCAGCGATTTCACGTCGGCGACGTTCGCCAGCAGCGAGAACAGCTTCAGCGATTCGGTGAACTTCTTCGCCTCCTCAGCTCCTCCCTTGATCTCGAAGGTGAATATGGATCCGGCTCCCTCGGGGTAGTACTTCTTGTACAGCTCCGCCTGCCTTCCGGTGGCGAGCGAGGGGTGGTTGACCCTCTCCACCTTGGGGTGCTTGCTCAGGTAC
>JAFPVN010000066.1 GCA_017395275.1 Candidatus Methanomethylophilaceae archaeon
CCTCGCATCCGGCGACCATCTGGTCCCCGATCCAGTCGGGGAGGTTCTGGACGAAGCATACGCCCTTGATCGCCTTGAGCTCGCCGAGTTCGACGAGGTCCAGCGGCTTGATGTGCTTGTAGGGTTTGGTGGTGACCACGGTCCTTCCCCCTCCCTCGGGGTACAGTCCTCTCTGGATGATGTCCAGATGGGCGTCGATCCCTATCTCCTTCATCAGCGGGAAGAGGATTTGTCCGTAGGAGTCGATCGGCGGGGACCACATGACGTTGGTCCCTCCGGTGAGGTCTATCTTCACGGGCTTGTCGTGGTTCCTGATGGAGAGCAGCATGGCCTGCAGGACGAGCGAGATGCTTCCCGCGGTACCAACGTCCATGGTGGCCTCGTAGTCCTTCTCGTCCTTAGGGAAGATGGTGAGCTCGGGGGAGCCTAGCTGGTTGCCGATGATCTGGCAGCCGGTCATGCGTGATACCCCCTCGACGGCCGTGCAGTGCTGCTTGGAGAGACCGTTGGTGGGCCTGTTCTCCCTGATCCTGGTGAGATGGGTGTCTGTGCCGGTGATCGCTGCCATGGCGACGGAGGTCCTTACAGCCTGGCCTCCTCCTTCTCCCCTGGAACAGTCGATCTCCAACATGGTTTCACCTTGGAGGTCAATGTATGCATAACTTATAAATCCATTTACGGTAACGGTTTTCCCGATAACATTTTATAATCTAGGGAGGTTGGAGGGACGTCTTAACCGGGCTCGTGGTCTAGGGGTTATGACGTCGCCCTTACAAGGCGAAGATCGCCGGTTCGATTCCGGCCGGGCCCACTATACTTTATTCCAATTGATGAGGTGACCTGCGACCCCTATATTCAGTAGATTTTGATAAAGGATTGCATAGCTATCGCTAGTCTCATGTGGAAATGCATGGTTTGTTCCCTATCGGGAGTTCTTAAGTCTCGGCGGACCACCGATTTATTATACCGACCTTCTCGGTCATTGCCTCGTAATGTCCGGCGCCGATCAGGGTACTATGCGCGGTTTCAACTGCGACCTTCTCGGACAAAAGGAGTTCGACATCGATTCCCCAGATCTCGGTCCGCGCGACATCTCCCGTACGCACGATTCACTCGGAGGCTTCCATATCCTCCTCTATGTCGCCGTTCTTCTCGTACATCCTCGCTTTGGAGAGCTTCTCCGGATCCTCGGTGTATCTGGTCCCCGACGTGACCAGCTTGTATACCAGTCTGGCCATGGAGTTGGCGCATGCAACGAGAGCCTCGTTGTGCTTCTTCCCCCTGGACTTCAGCCGGTTATACTTCCGGGTTATGAAGGAATCCGCAAAGCGGATATGCACGAATGTCGCCTGTGTGAGGATCCTCCTCAGGTCCGGATCTCCCCTGCGGGTTATTCCGCATTCCGGATCGCTGTCGGATGACGCACGCTGCTTGGGCACCAGCCCTATGGATGCGGCGAAGCTCCTGCCGTCCTTGAACCTGGAGAACTGGTCCCCCATGCACGTGACGTATGCGGTCGATATGATCCCGAATCCAGGTATGGAGTAGATTATGTCCGCGACTCCGTTCCCCCTGAACTCCTCCGTCAGCAGTTTCTCCAGCAGCCTTATGCGCCTGTGGAGTTCCAGTGCCTTGTGGATGTGAAGCGACAGGATGGTGTCGTTCATCTCCAGCATCTCCGAGACCGCTCTCTGGGCCAATATATCGGAGTATTCCCTGCTGAGCTTCTTCCCCCTTATGAGCAGGACCGCCCTGATGCGTCTCTTCGTATCTGACAGCTCCTGTCTGTCGGTGAAGGAGAATCTGCACATCTCCCTCCTCTTCAGCGTCTCCAGCGACGGGATGTACGATTCGTTGAATTCGTTCTCGCCCAGCAGCCTGCGGCGCATATAATGCGCCAACTCGTACGCGTCGTTGCGGTCGTTCTTCTTGTGGGATTCCGTTATCCTCTTGAGATCGGTCGCATGGGCTACGATGACCTCATGTCCCAGACCCTTGAGCATCCAGTAGAGGTCATGCGTCTTCGTCGAATTCTCCATGAGTATGTGGACCTCGTGCTCCTTGACGGAGTTATGGAGGTTCAATATCCCCCTTCCGTCCGACGGGAACTTCTTGAACTCCTCGTTGAACCTCTCGATGAGATCGAGATTCCTCTGTCTGGGTTTGTTGATGCCACTGTAAGTGGCATAGGCCGTACAACTGTCCTTGTGGACGTCTATTCCTATGGATAATTCCATTGTGGTCTCTCCTTTCGATTCCGCCACAACGAAATCTCGACAATGAACATGGGCGGTTTTTTATGTCAGACCGCCCATGTAGAACACGGTCTCGATTTTGGTTGTAGCAAACTCTAATCGCAGACCACTCTCATATCAATTGGGAGGCGTTTCAGAATCTTTTCGGGGAGGGCGTCCGTATGCGCTTCATCTGAGAAGTGCCAGCGAGAAATGCGAGGCCTTCACCGAGTGGGTGAATGCGCCCAGCGAGATCCTGTCGGCGCAGTCGGCGTAGTCCTCTATGTTGTCCATCGTCACCCTGCCGGAGACCTCCACGACTATATCAGGATCTATCCCCTTGATCAGGGAATAGAGCTCCTTGGCCTCCCCGGGGGTGCGGTTGTCCAGCATGATGATGTCGGCTCCGCATTTCGCCGCGACCTCGGCGTCGTGGGCGTTCTCCACCTCCACCTCCACCTTCATATTGTACGGCAGGTCGAGGCACTTCTCCATGACGTTCTCGATCCCCCCGGCGGCCTCAATGTGGTTGTCTTTGATCAGCACCATGTCGTAAAGGCCGTACCTGTGGGGGTCGCCTCCGCCGAGCACGATGGCCTTCTTCTCGTACTTCCTGAATCCGGGTGTGGTCTTGCGGGTCCCCGCCACCATGACGCGGTCATTGTGCTTCCTGAGCCTCAGCGTGGCGTCGCTGACCATGGTGGCGATGCCGCTCATCCTCATCATGATGTTGAGGGCGGTCCTCTCGGCCGTGGTGATCCCCCTCTCTGGACCCTCCAGCCTCATGACGGCGGTGCCTCCGGGCACGCGGGTGCCGTCCGCGATCTCGGGCGAGGCGGTGACCCCGAGTCTCTTGAAGACCTCGGCGGCCTCCTCCAGTCCGGCGACGACGGTCTCGTCCTCGCAGGTGATCACTGCCCTTCCGGGAACGTCGGGTACGAAGGTCTCCGTGGTGATGTCCCCGGAGCCGATGTCCTCCTCGAGGAACCTGTCAATGTCATCCATGTTCAGATTTCCAGGGTGAACTTCTCGTTCAGTCCGGGAAGGATCACGTTGTACCCGTCCAGGTCCTTGAGGAACTCCTCCCTGGTCTCGGAGTGCATGATGATGACGTTCTCGGGCTGGCATCCCCTGATGAACTCGACGATCTGGTTGTGGTCGGCGTGGGCGGAGAAGTCGTACTTGAGGATCTCGCAGTCGATCTTGACGGGCTCGCCGTCGATCATGACCATGCCCTGCTCGAGGAGCATCCTTCCGTTGGTGTCCTCGGCCTGGTACCCGACCAGCATGACGGCGTTCCTGGGGTCGTCCTTGATGTTCTTGATGTAGCTGAGTACGGGTCCGCCGTCCAGCATACCGCCGGTGGTGACGATGACGTCCGCCCTTGCGGCGTCCTTCCTCATGTTCTTGGTTCTGACCTCGGTGAACTTCCTCCTGGCAGCCTTGAGGGCCTTGGGGTTGGAGAGGTACTCAGGGTAGTCCATGTACAGCTTGGTGACCGCCTTGCCCATACCGTCGACCCACATGTCGTAGCCGAGGTCCTTCAGCATGATCATGATCTCCTGGGTCCTTCCGATGGCGAAGCTGGGGATCAGGACGGTGCCTCCGCGGTCGATGACCTCGTCGATCTTGTCGATGAACTCCTTCTCGGTCTGTGCCCTGTCGGGGTGGAGGCGTCCGCCGTACGTACCCTCGATGAAGAGGTTCTCGCACTTGACGGGCTTCGCACCGTTGACCAGACGGGTGTCGATGGTGTGGATGTCGCCGGTGTACACGGTGTTGGTGTCGCCGATGATCTCGAACATCGCGGCCCCGGGGACGTGTCCCGCGGAGTGCAGCTTGACGTCGAATCCGTCGAGGGCGATGGTGTCGCCGAAGGTGAACGGCACGACGGCCTTGATCGTCCTCTCGATGTCGCCGGTGGTGTAGGGCAGGGGGTAGTCCTCCGCCTTCGCTATCTTCAGGCTGTCGCGCATCATGATCTCCCCGACCTCTGCGGTCAGGGGGGTGGTGAACAGCTCGCATCTGTCCCTGCCGCAGATCGCGGGGATCATGCCGCAGTGGTCGAGGTGCGAGTGGGTCAGGAACGCGTGCTTGATGCGGGGCGCCTGAAGGGGGTACTCCGGGGGCTTCGTGGGGGCCATCCCGTATTCGATAAGCATGTTGTCGCCGCTGGGCGTGGTCATGGTCATGCCCATGCGGCCGACGGTGTCCGCACCGCCGAGGAAACAAAACTCCATTTTCATCTAATCCATCTCCTAGGTTGTGCCTCTTCAGAATAGAGGTCTTTGTTGTGAAGGGAGGCGGCCGCCTCCTTGTTCGTGATTCAGTGAATCCGCAGGCGCATAGGGCGTGCGGGAGTGATGGGACTCCAATAAGCAACGCTTATATATCCTTTATGGGATAGTAAGAACGTCCTATCGAGGACACGGGATGCATATATGAAAGACAGGCGCACTAAAGGGGGTGCCGCCAAGTCGAAGTCGAAGGGGCGTAAGATCAGGTCCGATGCGGCCGATCACAGGTTCTTCGACACGAAGGCGGGAATATTCACGGCGACCATTCTGTCGCTCCTTCTGTGGTGGGTACCCTATCTGGGACCCATGGCCGCGGGATTCATGGGCGGACGCAAGGCTGGATCGCTCTACCGCGGTGCGTTCGCAGGGCTCCTGGCATGCGCCATCGTCATCGCATTCACAGCTGCACTCAGCGTCGGCGTCGCCGCGATCCTCTCGGATCACGCCGAGGCCGTGGAGTCCTTCTCGCCCTTCGTCTTCGAGAAGATCGGCGAGCTCAGCGATTACCTCTCCATGTTCGTCACGGTGAGTGGATCGTCCATATTCTTCGACCAGTCCACGTACTTCCTGATGGTGGCACTCTCGATCATCGGAGGCGCGTTCGCCGACCAGTCCCGCAAGGAGGTCAAGGCGATAGTCGGAGCGGCAAGGGACACCACCAAGCCCGCCGTCCCCAGGTCCGTGAGGGCGCACAGGGAGAACCGCAACGTCGAGTTCCAGACCTACGAGGACTACGCACGCATGAGCGTCAACGTCACCTCCGTTCCCGAGCCGAGGTCGCCCGAGAAGAAGCCTGCGCAGAGACCCGCGTCCGAGCCCCAGTTCGAGCCCGTCGTCCACGTTCCGCAGACATCGGTCCCGGCCAACACGACCATGACCTCCTCCTCGAGCACCACCGTCACCGCCGACAATGTGCCAGAGCCCGCAAGGGTGCAGGTCCCGACCTCCTCCGCGAAGGATGAGTTCGAGTTCCTGTGAACCGCATCCACGTCGGATGCCGAACCGCATTTTTTTATAATAACATAATATTGCTGACCACGAGAGTGATTAGCTTGTTTTGCAAATGCGGATCAATGATGTTCCCCAAGGACGGAAAGTATGTCTGTCCGAAATGCAACGAAGTGAGAGAAATCAAGAAAGAGGACAAGGAGACATTCACGATGCACTCCACCTCCAAGGACGAGACCGCCGTCGTCACCGACGAGGTGGCGACCCTGCCCAAGACCCGTATCCTCTGCCCCAAGTGCGGATACTCGGAGGCATACTACACCATCAGGCAGACCCGTTCGGCAGATGAGCCCGAGACGATGATCTACCGCTGCTGCAAGTGCAACCACTCCTGGAGAGAGTACTGATCCCGGGGTGAAGTGATGTTCAAGGCAACCCTTAAGTCCGACATCCTCAAGAACATAGTCAACGCGATCTCCCCCGTCTCCGACGAGGTCAAGTTCAGCATCACGCCCGAGGGCATGACCATGAGGGCCGTGGACCCCACCCACATCGAGATGATCGGTCTCGACATAAACAAGGCCGCATTTGATTCGTTCGAGGCCGACGAGACCGAGATCGGACTCGAGCTGGACAAGGTCAGGGACGTCCTCAAGCTGGCGTCCTCCGGCGACACAATCACCATCGAGCAGGACTCCGAGCGCGGGAAGCTCATATTCAAGCTGGGCAACATCACCAGGCGCATGAACCTCCTGGACACCTCCAGCATCAACGCGCCCAAGGTCCCCAACCTGGACCTCAGCGCCACCATCGTCGCATCCTCACAGGAGATCCTCAAGGGAATCAAGGCCTCCTCCGACATATCGGACCACATCTCACTCTCGGCCGACGGGGAGACCTTCGAGATCGCATCCTCCGGGGACACCGACTCGATGAACCTGGTTCTCGACAAGAGCAACCTGGTCAGCATCAACGCGCCCCAGGCCGTCCGCAGCGCATTCACCATCGATTACTTCTTCAACATCATCAAGGCGGTACCGTCCGATACCAACGTCACCATCGGACTGGACACCGACAAGCCCGTCAAGATCTCCTACGGTCTCGCCGAGGGCAACGGTGTCGTCAGGTACCTCCTCGCTCCAAGGATAGAGGACTGAGAGGGATGAAGGAGTACACACCGGAACAGATCAAGAGGAAGGCCGACGAGCTCAGGCTGCACGTCATAGAGATGACCACCGCTGCCGGTTCCGGCCACCCCGGGGGTTCCCTCTCCTCCGCGGACCTCATCGCCTCGCTCTACTTCTCGGTGATGAAACACGACCCCAAGAACCCCCAGTGGGAGGACAGGGACCGTTTCGTGCTCTCCAAGGGACACGTGGCGCCCGTCCTGTACGCGGCCCTCGCCGAATCCGGGTACTTCCCGGTGAAGGACCTCGTCACCCTGAGGAAGATGGGTTCCAAGCTCCAGGGCCACCCCGTCAGAGGGAAGGTGCCCGGAGTGGAGATGTCCACCGGTTCGCTGGGACAGGGTCTCAGCATGGCCTGCGGTATCGCACTGGCGGGCAAGATGGACAAGAAGGACTACTACACCTACTGCCTCCTCGGCGACGGGGAGCTCCAGAGCGGTCAGAACTGGGAGGCAGCGATGTTCGCGGTCCAGTACGACCTGACCCACCTCATCGCGTTCGTCGACCGCAACCGCCTCCAGATCGAGGGGGACACCGAGAAGGTCATGGGCCTCGACAGCCTGACCGAGAAGTTCCTGGCGTTCGGATGGAACGTCTACGAGATCGACGGGCACAACATCGACCACATCCTGGGGGCTGTCAAGGTCGCCAAGGCCAACAAGGAGGGACCCAGCATCATAGTCATGAACACGGTCAAAGGAAAGGGCGTGTCGTTCATGGAGAACAACGCAGGATTCCACGGACGCGCATGCAAGCCCGACGAGTACGAGAAGGCCGTAAAGGAGCTCAAGGAGGCTTTGCAATGACCCAGAAGCTCGCACAGCGCAACTATTACGGAAAGGCCCTGGCCAAATTGGCGGAGACCAACCCCAACGTCATCGCCATGGACGCGGACCTCGCGGGATCCACCAAGACCTCCGAGTTCAGGAAGGTCGCACCCGAGAGGTTCGTCGAGGTCGGAATAGCGGAGCAGAACCTCATCGGCATCGCGGCCGGTCTCGCGGCATCGGGTAAGACGGTGTTCGCATCCACATTCGCGGTGTTCGCCAGCGGAAGGTGCTGGGAGCAGATCAGGCTCGCCCTCGCATATCCCAAGCTTAACGTCAAGGTGGTATCCACCCACTGCGGTATCAGCGTCGGGGCCGACGGAGCGTCCCACCAGGCGCTGGAGGACATGGCGATCATGCGCGCCCTCCCGAACATGGTGGTCATCTCGCCCGCCGACGCATACGAGGCATACGCGGCGACGCTGGCCATAGCGGAGTACGACGGCCCGGTCTACATGAGGCTGGGACGCGCGGACGTGCCCGTGCTCTTCCCCGAGGACGTGAAGTTCGAGATAGGGAAGGCCAAGGTCCTGCGCACCGGGACGGACGTCACCCTCATCGGTACCGGCCAGATGGTCGCCCTCTGCATGGAGGCGGCGGACATGCTCGAGAAGGAGGGCATCACCGCGGACGTCATAGACATGTCAACGATCAAACCCCTCGACACGCAGGCGATAGTCACATCCGTCTCCAAGACCGGATGCGCGGTCACCGCGGAGGAGCACAGCGTGATCGGCGGACTGGGTTCCGCCGTCTCCGAGTTCCTCTCGGAGAACATGCCCTGCCCGGTCACCAGGATCGGTACGAGGGACACTTTCGGCGAATCCGGGGACCCGGACGAGCTGTTCAAGAAGTACGGGCTCACGGCCGAAGACATCCGTGAGGCAGCGAAACGTTCAATCGGCATGAAGGAGTGAGAAAATGAAGATTTTCATCGACACGGCAAACATTGAGAAGATCAAGGAGATCAACGACTGGGGCATCCTCGACGGTGTCACCACCAACCCCAGCCTCATAGCGAAGGAGGGCAAGGACCTCAAGACGATCGTCACCGAGATATCCAAGATCGTCGACGGACCCATATCCGCCGAGGTCATGTCCATGGATGCGGAGGGAATGGTGAAGGAGGGACGCGAGCTCGCCAAGATTCACCCCAACATCAACATCAAGCTCCCCATGTGCGTCGAGACCCTCAAGGCCACCAAGGTCCTGTCGTCCGAGGGTATCAAGGTCAACGTGACCCTGATCTTCTCCTCCCAGCAGGCGCTCCTCGCCGCCAAGGCGGGCGCGGCCTTTGTCTCGCCCTTCCTCGGAAGGCTGGATGACATCGGCACGGACGGTATCCAGCTCATCGCCGAGATCATGACGATCTTCAACAACTACGGCTTCAACACCCAGGTCATCGCGGCATCCATCAGGGGCCCGATGCACGTCTCCGCCGTGGCGCAGATCGGATGCGACATCGCGACCATCCCCTACGACGTCCTCAAGAAGATGATCGAGCACCCGAAGACGTCCGAGGGAATCGCCAAGTTCATCGCCGATTACGAGAAGTCCCAGAAGAACTGAGGTCCTTCCATGCGCGACATCGTGGTTGTGGGTGGAGGACCTGCGGGCAGCGCCTCCGCCCGTCTCCTCGCCAGGGACCACGAGGTCACCGTCCTGGAGGAGCACCCCGTGTCGGGGCTCCCCCTGGAATGCACGGGACTGGTATCGCCGGACGTCCTGGAGATCTCGGGCATCCGGCCCACGGTATACAACACATTCTCCAAGGCGGACTTCCATTTCCCGGACGGCTCCGTCTTCTCCATCGACTGCGGGAAACCCACGGCGCTACTCATAGACCGCACCGAATTCGACACCAGGCTGGCACAGTCGGCCATGGACGCCGGCGCGGAGTACGTCTACTCAGAGAGGTGCAGCGCTTACTACGCAAAGGACGGCGTCGGGCGTGTGCTCGCGGACAGCGGCACCACCTACGAATCCAGGATAGTCATAGGTGCTGACGGCCACTCTTCGCGCGTCAGGAGGTCGGTGTGCAACTTCATGCCCGAGATGCAGGTACGCGGACTCCAGGCCGACATCAGGAAGGAGATGGACGTCCAGGACACCATAGACATCTACATGGGCTCGGAACTGGCGCCCGGATTCTTCGCATGGTCGATACCCTTCGGGGAGTTCACCCGCATAGGGCTGTGCTGCGAATGGTCCTGCGGGAAGCCGTCGCAGTTCCTGGATCCGTTGATGAGGAAGCTCGGGTTCGAGGGCTGCCAGATCATCTCCAGGAACGCGGGGAAGATCCCGCTGGGCCATCTGAAGCAGACCTACTTCGACAACACCCTGCTGATCGGCGACTCGGCATGCCACGTGAAGCCCATCTCAGGAGGGGGGCTCTGTCCCATCCTCAAGGCGGCACCGCATCTGGCCGCCGCCGTCGACCACGCCTTCGCAATCGGGGATTTCTCCGCATCCGCGCTGTCGTCCTACCAGTCGGGCTGGGAGGCGGAGATCGGCGCGGAGCTGAAGAGGGGATACAAGCTCAGGTCAGTCTACAACAACCTTTCGGATAAGGACCTCAACAAGATCCGCAGGATAATCGACAAGCCCTTCGTCAGGGGCATAGCGCTCACCGCCGACATAGACAGGCCGAGCGAGGTCTGCCTGAAGGTCATGAGGCACCCCCTGACCCTGCTCAGGCTGTTCCCGTTCCTGGTCAAGGGGGCGTTCTGACGAAGCTCGCCAGGATCCCCTCCTCGGAGGCCAAGGACAGGATCCCGGAGCTGCTCAGGATGGACCTGGTAGACCGCCACGCCAAGATCTCCAAGGACGGGGACACCCGTCTCGTCCCCATACCGGATTCAGCTGTGCCAGTCATACAATCCATGGGGTACGAGGTCATCGACGGCAGCGCCCATTCGAGGGACCGCACCCCTCCGCAGGAGAGGATCCTCAATGAGCTGTCGGACCTCCCCCGTGAGGTCCTGGATGAGCTTCCAATGAAGTGGGAGTACGTCGGGGACATAGTCATAATCAAGCTCAGGGGATCCGCCGAACCCTACAAGGGGCGCATCGGCCGCGTCTACGCCGAGCAGTTGGACAAGTCCACGGTATGCGTGGACCGCAACGGCGTCACCGGCGAGTTCAGGAGGCCGGAGATGGAGGTCATCTACGGCACCGAGACGGAATCCGTCCGTCTCGAGAACGGGATAAGGTACTGCTTCGACGTCACCAAGGTTATGTTCGCGTCCGGCAACGTGGACGAGCGCGAGAGGATGAAGAACCTCGACTGCACCGGGGAGACGGTGGTGGACATGTTCGCCGGTATAGGGTACTTCACGCTGCCGCTGGCCAAGTTCTCCGGCGCGAAGAGGGTGATAGCATGCGAGAAGAACCCGGAATCCTTCGGGTTCCTCAGGAGGAACATCGTCCTGAACGGGGTCGAGGACATAGTGGAGCCAGTGCTGGGCGACAACCGCGACCTTCCGGGGAAGGCGTTCGCCGACCGCATACTGATGGGGTACGTCCAGATAACCTCGGAGTTCCTCCCCAAGGCGCTGGAGATGATCAGGCCCGGAGGGATCATACACTATCACGACACGTTCTACGTGAACGAGTACGAGGAACGCATCCGTACGATATTCGAGGACGCGTGCGGACCGGGCGGATTCGAGATACTGGGGATACGCGAGGTGAAATCCTTCGCCCCGTCGGTGTCCCATTACGTGGCAGATGTCCGCATACTCAGTCGACGGACTCGCCGCACCCTGTCGCAGTGATGAGCGTGGACATGCTGTGGCGGTAATCCTCGCCCACGGAGTCAACCAGCTGCCTGATGAAGGGGATGAGGTACCTTCCGAGGTCCTCTTCCTCCTTGGTGCACCTTATGGCATCTGGGTCATCGAGCATGCACAGCGAGAATCCCTTCGCGAGGGCACGGGAGTGGTAGTTCCTCGGCGGGTTCTTCTCGAACTCCTCCATGAGCATCACGGACCCTCCGACCTTCGACGCCTTTGCGTAGATGTCCGCCAGCTTCCCCACGGGGCCGAGGTGCCTGAACTTGGGCAGGGACTTGACGACGTCCTTGGACATCTCCATCCTGTAGGCCTCGCTGAGCACTGCCTGCGGGTTCTTCTTGGACGCGTCGCCGATGTTCCCGGCGGTCTCCTCCGACGTGAACGACGTGAGTATCTCCCTGTAGGACGACTCCCAGATGGACGACAGCGCCTCCGAGGCCCTGTCGGTCTGTATGATTATGGAATCGGAATAGTCGTTCAGGTACTTCCTCAGGGCATCGATCTCGAAATCGCTCCCCTTCAGAGCGGAGATGAACCTCTCGGTGTCGGAACCGTAGTTGGTCTGTCCGATGACATAGGTCGCGGTCTCTCCGTTCCTGAGGTTGCCGATCTTCTCCCTGAGGACCTCGGATAGGAGTCCCTTGTCGGTGATCTTCCCGACGGAGTACTGCTTGATCTTGTCGAGGGGGATCTCTACGGTCCCGGATTCCCCTTCCGCGTGGTAGTTGTGCTCCACGAAGACCTCTACGTCGCTGAGGAGGTCATCTGAGATCATCCTCGACAGGAGATACTGCAGCGAGGACACGTCCCTGGCGCAGTTCTTGCAGATCCTGATCCTCCTGTCCGCGGACTTGATCCTGATGACCAGCGCCGATTCCTTCGAATGCTGGCATTCCAGCTCGTCGTTGGGGAACTCGTACGGGGTCTCCCAGAAGGTGTCGTAGATGTAGTCCTCGGGCATGTTGTTGTAGTTCGAACAGATGAGCTGGTCGTCGAACGAGTAGAGTATGAGACCCTTCCTCTTTGCGAATGCGTTGTACAGCATCAGCCTGACCTTGGGGTCGTCGTAGTGCTGGCAGCCGATGAGCTTGTCGTTTCCGACCGCACCCCTCGGCACGTAGAGCAGCTCCTCCCCGCCGATCTTCGCTGTCGCCGTGTAGGGGACCGAACCGGATGCGTAGAGGGATATCGTTCCCGCATACGCCTTGAAGATGTCGTCGCTCCCCTTGCTGGCCATCTTGACGAGGGCGTCGGGATTGGTCTTGATCTTGTCGAGCTTGGAGATGCGTTTGAAGGTCTTGTCGAAGACGCACTTCCTGCAGTTGCCCGCGCATTTGGGCCTGAGGATGGAAGGGTCCTCCCAGAGGCTCTTGGACCTGTCGAGTATGTCCCCCTCTAGTCTCTTGCTGGTGCGCTTGACCCCTCTGAATCTCGCTCTCCTTCCCATGGGATTCGGCTATGTGTTCCTATATTAAATCGCTATTGTTCGGGTACCCATCGCAAGTACCATATCCCCGGAGGTAGGTCACGGCAGCATGACCGACGAGCTGGAGAGGCACGAGAGGAGGCTGAGGGAGTTCCTCGCGAGGGAACCTTTCTGCCTGCACCCCGATAAGAGCCAGATAGAGATCTTCCAGCGCGCGTTCACCCACGATTCCTTCACCGAGGAGTACAACAAGAAGGCCGCGAGGCCTGTAGAGTCCTACGAGAGGCTCGAGTTCCTCGGGGACGCTGTGCTGGAGTTCGTCGTATGCGATTCGGCATACCGCATCCCCCAACTGGACAGCGAGGGGGCCCTCACCAACGATTTCAAGCAGAAGGCCGTGTCCAATGCCAGGATAACGGAGTACCTCAGGGATGCGGGGATGGATTTGGACGGCCATATGCTCGTGGGGAACTCTTTCTCGTCGAAGAACGGGAAGGTCATCAGCGACGATATGCGGTCCGACGTGTTCGAGGCACTCGTAGCGGCCATCTACCTGACCTTCGGATTGGAATGTGCCAGATCCGTGATAGACAAGATTATCCTCACTCCGCTGAAGGAATCGCAGGGATACATCTGACGTCCCGTTGTGATCGACCTCTCTCTTTATTCTTTAATATCGGTTAAGCGATACCGTCGGTATGGACGTAGACGCGACTGTAGAGGCCATAAAATCGATGGAGATCCGCGGAGCGGGAAAGATCGCAAGGGCGGGAGCGTCGGCACTGGCCGACTTCGCCGGCAGTTACAAGGGCGACGGCATCGAGGCGTTCCGCAGGGACCTGGCCGCCG
>JAFPVN010000067.1 GCA_017395275.1 Candidatus Methanomethylophilaceae archaeon
ATCCACTACGAGAAGCCCATGGACATGGAGTGGTGCGTCGAGGACGACCGCGCCTACATCGTGCAGGCGAGGCCGATCACCGCCACCGGCAACTCCGCCACCAACGAGTCCGTCGGCGCCGAGGTCTCCCGCGAGAACATCGTCGCGAGCGGGCTCGGAGCCAGCCCCGGCCTCGCCACAGGGAAGGTCATCATCTACGACACCAGCATGAGCCTGGACGCCATCAAGGACGGGGACATCCTGGTCACGAAGATGACCATGCCCGACATGGTCCCCGCCATGAGCAGGGCCGCCGGGATCGTCACCGACGAGGGCGGGATGACCTGCCACGCGGCCATCATCTCCAGGGAGCTCGGTACCCCCTGCGTCGTCGGAACCGGCAACGCGACGGAGATCCTCTCCGACGGCATGATGATCACCGTCGACGGAACCACCGGTACCGTCTACAAGGGAGACCTCACCAAGGACGCCACAGCGGCGGCCGCACCCGTGGCCGCAGCGGTCATGGCCGAGGCCGTACCCGTCACCGGAACGGGCATCATGGTCAACATGAGCATGCCCAACAAGGCCGAGGAGATCGCCCAGCTGCCCTGCGACGGAGTCGGACTCATGAGGTCCGAGTTCCTCTTCACCAACTACATCGGGGAGCACCCCATGGCTGTCATCGCCGAGGGACGCGCGGACGAGCTCGTGGACAAGCTGGCCGACGGAATCGCCAAGGTCTGCCGCGCCTTCTACCCCAGGAAGATCGTCCTCAGGACATCCGACTTCAAGACCAACGAGTACCGCGACATGAAGGGCGGATCCGACTACGAGCCCGTGGAGGACAACCCCATGATCGGATGGAGAGGATGCTCCAGATACGTCTCGGACAACTACCGCGACGCGTTCATCTGCGAGCTCAGGGCCATCAAGAAGGTCAGGGAGGAGATGGGAATGAAGAACCTGCAGGTCATGCTGCCGTTCGTCAGGACCGTCGAGGAGGCCAAGGAGATCGTCGGGATGATGGAGGGCATGGGCCTCAAGAGGAACAGGGACTTCCACCTCTACTTCATGGCGGAGATCCCCGCCAACATCATCATGGCGGACGAGTTCAGCAAGTACTGCGACGGATTCTCCATCGGATCCAACGACCTGACCCAGCTCACCATGGGAGCCGACAGGGACTCCGATATCCTCGGACGCATGGGATACTTCGACGAGAGGAACGACGCCGTCAAGAGGAGCATCAGCCACCTGATCAAGGTCGCCCACGAGAACGGAAAGACCGTCGGAATCTGCGGACAGGGACCCTCGGTTTACCCCGAGTTCACCGAGTTCCTGGTCAGGGAGGGTATCGATTACGTCTCCCTCAACCCAGACACCGTCGTGAAGACCAAGAAGATGATCGCCTCCGTCGAGCAGAAGATCATCCTCGAGGGACTGCGCGACCTCAGGTCCAAGCTCTGAAACCGGGAGGGGGACATCCCCTCCCATTCAAGTCTTTTTCATCACTCTCTCGAAATAGCCAGACGTCAGAAGCTGCAGATGTCCCTCAGCGATACGAGCGTGACGTCGGAATGCCTCCTGGCGTAATCCGTCAGGTCCTTGGCGAACCCCTCCTTGGAGAAGATCGCGTACCTCCTCGCGCCTATCGTCTTTATCGAGGCTGACTTCTTCTTGAGACTGTCAAGAACGCTCAGCCCCACGGGGGAATCCCTGTACCTGCAGTCGCAGAACATCGTGGTCAGGAGATCGCCCACTACGATGTCTATCTCCCCGGCATCGCCCCACCAGCGTCCGCTGCGGGTGACGGACATGTCGAAGAACGCCGGGTTCTCCTCTATGAACTGGAGGCAGATGTCCCTGAACACCGGCGGGAGATACCCGTCGTCCTCCCCCACCACTATGCCGTAGAGGTCGTCGGAGTACCTGTACTCGATGAGCGAGCGGTTCTCGTGGACGAACCTGAACCAGAACAGGAACGAGGGGTCGACGATGCTGTACAGCCCCTTCCTCGACGTCTTCTCCCCGTAAGGGAGATCCTTCCTCACCATGCCCATGTCGATGAGTGACGACAGGTACGTGGAGCAGGCGGAGGAGGGCGACACTCCGCTCTCCTCCACGATCTCCCCCATCTGCCTCGGTCCCTTGGAGAGGGCCGACAGAATGCACTCGTACTTTTCCGTGCTGCGTACCTGGCTCATGAGCGTGTGTATGGGATCGCGGTACATCGGGGAGTCCGGGCTGAGGTACACCGAGTCGATGTTCTGGTTTATCGTCCTGTCCGGATCGATGTACCTCAGTATGCCCGGGCTCCCGCCGGTGATGGCGTACAGCCTCACCAGGTCGTGGTCGTCGTACCTGTCCCTGTAAGCATCCCTGACGGCGGAGAACGGGAGATTCCCCAGTACGATGCTCCTGCATCCGGCTATGGTCTCCAGGCCGGTCGCGGACCTGCTGACCGTGACTACCACGACATTCGCATCCTGCATGTCGTGGCTGAGCAGTTCCCTGAGCGTCCCCTCGGTGCCGAGATCCGACTGGAACAGGGCGTCGCAATCATCGATCACGACGATCAGACGGCGGTTGACCGCCATCCTCTTCAGGAACAGCATACCCTCCTCCACCGAGGTGAACCTCACCAGGCTCCTCAGGCCCTTGTAAAGGGCCTTGGAGACTGCCTTGGAGAACGATGAGAGGTTGATGGCGATGTTGGTCCTGGATGCCGTGAAGAGCACTGCCCTCTTATCCCTGCAGAACTCCCTGATCATCGCGGTCTTCCCGGAACCGCTCGGACCCGTGACCGTCACCAGTTCGAAGCTGTCGGAGAGATAGGCCTCATCAAGCACCCTCTTCTCCTCCCTTCTCTCTATGTGCCTCTCATTTAGGTAAATCACGATTTAGTAAATTACGTTTTACTTAATAAGGCTTTTCAGGCGTCATCCCGCCTCATTGCTGCCAGAATATGCAAACCGCGAAACGATTGTCCCTCAAAGGATTGTCTGACTCTATCGGTACCATATTATGACATAATTCTGTACATAATAATGTTTAATATCTGTAAGCCATGATAATGAGCATGACTGTCATAGTGCCGATTACAGAAATGCGGAATACATCAAAGATGTTTGAAATGTCTGAAAACCAGCCTGTATTCATCACAAAGAACGGTTATGGTGCCAGAGTATTGATTAATCTGGAACATTACAACAAGGTGAAGGACATCCTTCTTGACTTGGAGCTGGAGCGGAGATACCAGGTGTCAGAATCAGATGACAGGAACATCGATGCAAAAGAGTTTATACAGAAGCTCATGAATGAGTAAACACGCAGTTGAGTTATCTTATGAGGCACAGACTGATCTTATCTCGATTAGGGATTACATCAGAGACCATCTCAAAAACCCATCAGCTACAAAGAAACTCCTTGACGACACATATGAAGCCGTCGTCTCATTGGAAAATTATCCCTACGATCATGAGGCCAGGCCAAACAAATCACTGAATGAATCCCACTGAAGAGACATCAGTCCGAGGCGGCGAGCCTGTTCTTGATGTGCTCGACCTCCTCGTCGGGGAGGAGCATCGTTGTGGTCTCGATGAAGGGATGCTTCGATCCCTCGATGATCTTCACGTCGTCGAGGCTGTGCAGTCCCCACCTGTCGGCGGTCTTCTCCAGACCGAGCTGGACGTTCATATCGTTGGGTATGAGGACGACCGCGCGGAAGGTCTTCATTCCGAGCTCCTTCGCGGCCATGACCCTGTGGTGCCCGTCCACGATGAGGTAGCCGTAGTTCCTCTTGATGACGATGAGGGGTTCGTTGAGCCCTCTCTTGAGCTCGTACTGCCTGCCGATTAGCTCGTCCCTGTAGACCTCCTTCTGCGTAGGTCTGGCGAGCTCGGTGGGAACGTCCTGCGTCACCACCTTCATGCGGATGCTGTTCTGCATCTCCATGAACGACTTGACGTTGTTGACCTTCTCCGGCCTCGACTTCTCGATCTGCGAACGGACGATGTCGATGTTCGATATAATGCCCACGAGCTTCCTATTGTCGTCGACCACGGGAAGGTTCCTGAGCCCGTACCTGAAGAGGACACGTGTAGCGTCGTCGATGGTCATGCTCGGATTGCAGCAGATGGTGCCCGCTTTCATGACCTGACGGATGGTCTCGTCCTTCCTGTCGCAGTACTTCAGCAATTCCTTGGCCGTCACGAAACCGAGGAGGTATCCGCGCTCGGCTATGGGGAAGCCGTGGAAGTTGGAGTTGATCATCTTGTCGATGACCTCCCTGACGGTCATGTCCGGAGTGATGGAGACCACTTCCTTGACCATGTACTGCGCTACTGTTGGAGAAGCCATTGCCGCACCTTAGCAGGGGTAGTGGCTTCGGTATATATGGTTGTGTTGGACTTCGACTCCGACCTCTGGGGTCGGCCGTTACGAACCTTCCAAACGGGCGCAACCTTAAAAGTTATATACCTGCCCCTCATACTCCGCAATACTGCCCTGGTAGTGTAGTGGCCTATCATGAAGCCCTGTCGAGGCTTCGACTCGGATTCAAATTCCGGCCAGGGCGCTCATATTTCTCCTCACAACCTTTCCAAACAGGCACAACGTTTTTTAACCGCGTGTATATGGCTCATTCATGCGTTCGATGCTCCGCAGCAAGATCCACAGGGCCACCGTCACCGAGGCCAAGCTAGATTACGAGGGGAGCATCACCGTCGACATCGACCTTCTGGAGAGGGCCGGCTTCTGGATCGGGGAGAAGGTCCTCATCGCCGATGTCAACAACGGGAACCGCTTCGAGACCTACACCCTCCCGGGCGACAGGGGAAGTGGCATAATCGCTCTCAACGGCGCCGCGGCGCACAAGTGCCAGATAGGCGACAAGATAATCATCATGGGCTTCGAGCTCACCGACGAACCGATACACGCGAAGGTCGTTCTGGTGGACGAGAACAACAGAGTGAAGAGGGAGTTCAGCTACGACTGAGGCTCACAGTTAGAGAACCGCGGTCTCTGACCCTGTTCCCAGGGGATCAGTAAAAATTTCTGTGATTTTTTTACCGATTGCTACCGTGCGCAATGCCAATATCTAACTACTGGCACTTTCATAATCACATGATGAGGCTCACAGTTTATTCCGACGGAGGTTCAAGAGGCAATCCCGGACATTCCGCTTACGCCATAGTGGTCACGCAGGACGGGAGGGTACTGCACGAGCATTCGGAGTACCTCGGTATCAACACCAACAACTACGCCGAGTACAGGGGACTGATCGCAGGCATCGTGAAGGCCATCGAGCTGGGCGCGGACGACGTGGAGTTCGTCATGGATTCGGAACTCGTCATCAAACAGATGAACGGCGAGTACAAGGTGAAGTCGCCGAACATCATGGAACTGCACAGGGACGCGAAGGCACTGTCGTCGCAGATCCCGAAGGTGAGGTTCACGCACGTGAGGCGCAGCAACGAGTTCGTGTCGAGGGCGGACGCCCTGCTGAACCATCAGATGGACGTCAGCAGCGGAAGCAGGAGCTGAGCTCCCCGATCTTCACGTTCCTCTGATCGCCGGAGGACATATCCCTGAGGGTCACGCATCCCTCCTCCAGCTCCTTGGGTCCGACTATGACCGCATACTTTGCGTTGACGGACGAGGCGTACTTGAGGGCCTTCTGCATCTTCCTTCCCATGATGTCGATGTCGGCGCAGACGCCGTTGGCACGGAGCATGGAGACTATCTCGGACGCCTTCCTGCGGACGTCGTCGTTGACGCACAGGACATAGGCGTCAATTCCCTTGGGCGTGTAGGTCTGGCCCTCCTTCTCCATGGCCAGCAGGATCCTGTCGAATCCCACGGCGAAACCTGTGGAGAACACCTTCTCCCCGCCGAACAGCTCGGACAGGGTGTAGGATCCCCCTCCGCAGATCTGCTTCTCGGCTCCCAGCGAGGGGGCCTCGGCCTCGAAGACCATCCCTGTGTAGTAATCGAGTCCCCTCACGACGCCGAGGTCGATCTCCACGTCCCTGACGCCCATGGCGTCCAGCAGGTCCACGAGCTGACGGAGGTAGTCCCCCGCCTCCCCCTCGACCTGCGAGAGCACGGACACGTCGCCGACGGTCTCGGTCAGGGTGAATATGGAATCGATGTCCGCATCGGAGACGTCCATCTCCTTGAGTAAGGGCCTGGCTTCGTCGTAGAGCTTCTTGTCCAGCTTCTGCAGGACCTCGGCCGTCCTCTCCTTGGGTACGCCTGCGTCGGCGATCCTCTTCCTCAGGACGCCGATGTGGCCTATGCGAATCTTGTAATCGTGAAGTCCCAGCGCCTTGATCATCGAAGCCGCCATGGCGATGATCTCCGCATCGGATTCCGCGTTGGGGTTCCCGATGAGCTCCGCCCCGAACTGGAAGAACTCCCTGTACCTGCCGCTCTGGGGCCTCTCGTACCTGAAGCACTGGCCGAAGTAGAAGATCTTGATCGGCTTGGGCTCGTTGCTCATCTCGTTGACGAACATGCGGATGGCGGGCGCGGTCATCTCGGGCCTGAGGGCGATCTCCCTGTCCCCCTTGTCCATGAAGGCGTAGAGCTCCTTCAGCACGTTGGGTCCGGACCTGAGGATGAAGAGCTCGGATTCCTCGAATATGGGCGTGGCTATCTCTCTGAAACCGAATGTCTTGGCGGTGTCCCTGAGGATGCCTTCGTAGTGTCTCCTCTTCTCCATCTCGTCGGGGAGGAAGTCCCTTGTTCCGCGCGGGCGCTGAATCATATGCGTGCGTATCATAACGCACTATAAAAACGGTACGCAGACCTGCACGGACCGATTCTGGATGCGGGAACGTCCCCCGTCCGTTATCTGAACAACCGTGATTC
>JAFPVN010000068.1 GCA_017395275.1 Candidatus Methanomethylophilaceae archaeon
GTCATCACCGCACTCATCGGAGCACCGATATTCATATTCCTGCTGATCCGCAGGAAGAAGGAGGTGGGCTGGAATTGAACCCGATCGAAGTGAGGGGACTGAGGTACTCGTACAACAAGTACAAGGTGCTGGACGGGGTCGATCTGGATGTCAAGGAGGGCGAGATCCTGGGCATACTCGGACCCAACGGGTGCGGTAAGACCACTCTCCTCAAGAACCTGAACAAGAACCTGTCCCCCGAGGACGGATGCATAATGCTCGACGGTACGGACCTGGAGACGATGGTGAAGCGCGACATAGCGAAGACCGTGGCCGCGGTCCCCCAGACCAACGAGATCAGGTTCTCATTCACCGTCCGCGAGATTGTATCCATGGGAAGGATGCCCTTCCAGAGCATGATGTCGGGAGAATCCAGGGACGATGCCAGGATAATCGACGATGCCATCGAGAAGGTGGGGCTGTCCCATCTCGCTGGAAGGCACATCAACACCATGAGCGGCGGCGAGAGGCAGAGGGTGATGATCGCGAGGGCGCTGGCGCAGACGCCGAGGATCCTCCTGATGGACGAGCCCACCCTACATCTCGACATAAACACGCAGTTCGAGGCGCTGGACCTGGTCCACGGGCTGTCCAAGGAATCCGGGCTCACTGTGATTATCGTCTCGCACGACCTGCCCATGGTCGCGAGGTACTGCGACAGGATCGCCATGATCCACGACCATAACGTGATGTGCTGCGGCACCCCCGAGGAGGTCCTCACCCCCGAGAACATGCGCACCGTGTTCAACGTGGATGCGGAACTGGGCGTGGATTCCAAGAACGGTAAGAGGACGGTGTTCCTCCACGGCGTGGCCGGACGTGACTGATACCGTACCCGCATTCTCCACGAACCGTTCCCGACTCCCGTTAACACCACTTCATCATTATAAACGAAAACCCCAATCCGATTCCGTGAACGACGGACAGCGGGCGATCCCCGAACTGCAGCCATGGCTCATCAGCCTCTCGAAGAGGATGACTAAGCCTCCGGCCAGCGTGAAAAAGGGACTCCTGATCAGCGCATTCCTGCCGGGGATCGGCGAGGCCTACGAGGGGGATGTGGACAATGGCCTGCGTGTATTCCTCTATGCCATCGTGTTCGCCGTCCTGTCGATACTCACCAGCCATGTGTTCTTCCCCGGCGGCCCGCTGATCGTCAGGATAATCCACCCCGTCATGATGGTTGCGGTCGTTGCCGTGTGGCTGTACGGCATAATCCGCACAGTGCAGTTCTACGAGGCGGAGATCAACCTCTGGCAGGCCAAGGTCGGACTCCCTCCCATCAGGGAGATGTTCGATGTGAGGGAGTATCTGAATAGGATAAGGGCGCTCGGAGGGAAGCGCAACGCCGAATCCAACCTCGAGGGGATGCTCAATGACCCTAAACGCGCGATCGTGACGATGTCCCTGATCGTCAGCCTGACCTTCATCGCCACCAAGTTCAACGTGTTCATGGACAAGGTCTGGATAGCGAACATCAGCGATGCCGCTGTGGCGGCGATCGCCACGGTCTCCCCCATATACTCGGCGGTATCGGCGGTGGGAGTAGGGATAGGTACCGGCGCATGCGTATGCATATCCTACGTACTCGGAAAGGGGGAGTATCGGAAGACGCAGGACCTGGCCACCGCATCGATATTCCTGTCGCTGGCACTGTCCGTCCCGCTCGCATTGTTCCTTGTCCTGTCGGTAGACCCCATTGTCGGGACGCAGGGTCCTGAGGTCACAGGGCTCGCCAGGCAATACATGATCCCGCTGGCCATAGGAAGCCCCGCGGTCATACTCTCCGGCGTCCTGGGATGCCTCTTCAAGGCGGAGGGGGCCATGGGGAAGATGACCTTCTGCGCACTTGCCAGCATCCCCGTGGACATGGCCCTGTCGCCGCTGCTGATCTATGTGTTCGGATGGGGGATCGTCGGCGCATCCGTCGCCAACGTCCTTGGGTCGGCCGTGTCCGTGGCCGTTTCGCTGTACCTCTTCAGGAAGGGAGGGTATCATTTCCGGATCCGTCTCGGCATCCCGTCGTCGGGATCCATGAAGGAGATAACCTCCGTCGGAGGACCCAAGGCGGTGGAGGAGGTGTTCGGGGGACTCATCATACTCGCGCAGTGCATGATAATCGCCATGAAGACGGGATCCGATACGCTGGCACTTGTGGAGTTGGCATTCACGTTCCCCTATTTCCTCACATTCATCCCCGACTCCCTCACGTCGGGTGCACAGCCCGTATGTTCCGCCCATGCGGGAAGGAAGGACGTCGCCGGGATGTGGAGTTCGATGAAGTACGTCCTGGTGGTCAACCTGCTGATATCGCTTGCCATGACGGCGGTGATGTTCGTATTCGCCCTGCAGATCTGCTCCCTGTTCAACGGCGGGGATCAGTCGAAGGTGAGCGATGAGTTGCTCACGATCACGCGTATGTTCGCCTTCCTCATACCGCTATATCTCCTCGGAAGGATGAGCGGGGACCTGCTGCAGGTGGTGAGGAGATCGGAGGTCTCGGCAATCGTGTTCTCGTCGCTCGGAGCCCTGAGGCTCATGGCGCTCTACATCTGGGGGAACAGTGCCATGGAGGTCGCCTGGCTCGATCTGTTCTCCACCTGCATCACCGGCCTGGTGATGTTCCTGATCCTGTGGTACTACGCCCGGAGATTCAATCCCGATGAGGTGGACGAAAGGAGCGAGAGGAGATCCAACGTCTTCTCGATACTGCGCAAAGGCAAGACTGCTGCTGAAGAATGAAACTTACGCGCGCAGGCGCGTCAGGTCCAGGGACATGTAGATGACGTCCTTCATCGGATTGCGGTAATACGGAGGGATCTCGACGAAACCGTATCTCCTGTACATCCCGATGGCCTGCTGAAGGGGAAGTATCGTGTCTAGGACCATCTCCTCGTATCCCGCCGCAACGGCCAGATCGATGATCCTCACCATGAGCTCGTGCCCGAGATGCCTGCCGCGGGCCTCCGGCCTGACATAGAGACGCTTGAACTCGCAGCGTTTCGCATTGTGGCGGTTGTACGCGACCATCCCCAGCGCCCGTCCGTCCTCCACGGCGACAATCGTCTCACCGTTGGGAGGGAAGTACTTGAAGCCGGGATCCTCCAATTCATGCTCCAGATGCTGGAACTCCAGGTCCCTGCCGAGCCATTTCGTGTACTCGGCGATCAGTTCCCTGACGGTATCCGGGCAGGTCTCCCCTCTGACGAACTCCATATCCGCTTGATTGCGCACCCGTATTTACGGTGTTCTCCGGCAGGCGTCCGCGATCCGCTGGGAACCGCTTGATATGTGGCCATATTCTGAGGGGTCTGGCACTTATGCCTGTACCCGCAAGTCCGCACATGCACGTCCGCGCAGCGCAGGAAGCTTGCCGCCGATGTCCAGCAACATCTCCCCGTTGAACACCACCGGCATGGAGGGGTCTTTACGGAACATGCCGACCATACGGTCCTTCATGTATTGTGCGGTTTTCAGACAGACTCCACATCTGCTGGCACATACGTGGATAGAGTGCCCCTTCAGATATAACTCGCAGAAGACCTTCCAGGTCTCGACACCGATGTGGCTGTAGGGGACCGCGTTTCCGATGAATCCCCTTCCGCAGCCCTTGCATGCGTATCTCTGAACGCCGTTGGAGGAATATCCCTTCCTTATGATAGTGGACGAACCGCAGAACGGACATTCCCTTGTGCGGGAATCCATCAGAGCATACATACGTTCCATGATCGAGCGGTATTCTTTCTCGGACAGGCTATTGAGGTAAGCCCTGTCCAATGTCTCGGAGAAAACGTCTCTCGTTCTCGTTCCCATCACCCTCGATCGGAAAGCGCATCAGGTTGGCTGAATAAATAATCTGTTAGACTTTGTGTTCCTGGGGGTAAATGAGCAGGAAAACCGAACGAATAGCAGGATTGTCCCGACCGAAATCCGGTCTGATTCGCATAGATGTCGCCTGAAAACAACCACTGTTATAAACGGTTGAAACGTCGACAGTTCATACTATAGAGGGATACATGAAGACTGTTCAACAACACCTTAGGGAACTGGACACGGATCGGCTGCTGAGAGAGTACCTGTTCGAACATCCGATCGAATACGGATTGCCTGCATTCCGGGAACTCTCCGTTTCACAGATCGAGGCCAGATTTGCCGAACGCTTGCGCAGTTTCATCGAAACTGATTGGGGACCTTTACGGACCCAATGAGGTTATCGGCACAACGTAGACTCCGTCCTCTCTCATATATGCCGCGGAGGACATCCCGCAGATAACGGCCAGGAATTCCGGTGGCCTCCCTTTGGGATCGTCACGGATCAATGCATCCATATCCTTCAGGCTCTTCGCCCCTTCTTCTATGGCTCCCACACCGAGTTTGATCTCGAACGCACCCCATCTTCCGTCCGGCATCTCGACGACTGCATCGATCTCCCTGTTCTTCCCGTCCCTGTAATGGTAGAGATTCCCACCGTTCACGTAGGCGTATATCTGTAGATCCCGCTCGCACATCGCCTCGAACATGAAACCGAACGTTTCCAAA
>JAFPVN010000069.1 GCA_017395275.1 Candidatus Methanomethylophilaceae archaeon
CATACTTTTTATTGTGCTACACCTAAGGGCGCTCATGGCCTCCAATTATGCTGCCAACGAGAAGGTGGACGCGCGCTGGTGCGACCGGTGCGGCACGCTGATCATGGGGCGCGAGTGCTCCTGCGGTTCGGAGGCCAGGACGTTTCGCATCAACGGGCCCGGAGACATACGCCCGGCCATGGGCGAGGGGAAGGACCTGATACTGGACCTCCTCAGGAGGAACTTCGGCACCGACGGAGGGCTGGGGGACAGGATGCTGTTCCTCAACAAGGTCCCCGGGGAGGACCGCACCGACGAGGTCATAGCGCACGGCGCGGTCATCGCGGTTGTGAGGTTCGAGGTGGAGACCAACGACTTCTCCATCGAGCTGAGGCAGGCGGGTGCGGAGCTGCTGATGAACGATGCGACCACCAACGTGGTGGCCTTCGGCAACATGTCCGGACACCTCAAGGGCAAGACCGTACCGGGGGAGAACATCCGCTCGGTGAAGGGGCAGTTCCCCGCGGGAGCACCGTTGATCCTGCTCAAGGGGACGAAGGTCGGACCGGGCATAGCGTTGGTAGGAAGCGACGATCTGGCACATGCCGAGAGAGCGGTCAAGATCAAGGATCTGAACAACGTCTCCGGGATGGTGCTGTCGCCGGCATCGGACAGGAATAGATTCGTCGAGTCCAACAGGAAGCACCTGAAGGGACTGGAGCGCACCGCCGCCTCGGAGATACAGGAGTTCATCAGAGGCAGGAAGGAACCCGTCACCGCATCGTTCTCGGGAGGGAAGGATTCCCTCGCCGCACTGGGCGTGCTGCTCACCGTGAAGAGGGACCCGGAGCTGCTGTTCGTCGACACCGGGCTGGAGTTCCCGGAGACGATCGGTTATGTGGACGGCTTCGTCAGGAAGAACCGTTTCAGATTGCACAAGGCCAAGGCGGGCGACGCGTTCTGGAGGAACGTGGACACGTTCGGTCCGCCCGCAAAGGACTTCAGGTGGTGCTGCAAGGTATGCAAGCTCGGGCCGATAACCGACATGATATCCAGGGACTTCCCGCGCGGTACCATAACCGTAGAGGGCAACAGGGTGCTGGAATCCTTCGCAAGGTCGAAGATAGGGTTCGTGTCCAAGAGTCCCTTCGTCCCCAATCAGATCGCCCTGAATCCAGTCAGGACCTGGACGTCCTCGGAGATCTGGGGATACATCTGGATGAAGGGCCTGGAGTATAACCCGCTGTACGAGAGGGACTTCGAGAGGATCGGGTGCTATCTGTGCGCGTCCTGCCTCTCCAGCGAGTGGAGGAACACCGGGAGGATCCATCCCGACCTGTACGGCAGATGGGAGGATTACCTGAAGGGATACGCCAGGGACAGGGGGCTCCCGGAGGAGTTCGTCGACATGGGATTCTGGAGATGGAAGGTGCTCCCGCCGAAGATGGTCCGCATAGCGGAGGAGAGGGAGCTCACGTTCCAGCCCAAAGGTTCCAACGGGCCGGCGCTGAAGATACTCAAGGGCGCCACATCATGCGCCGCGGGAGGCTTCTCGATGGATGCCGTGGTCACCGTCCCCAGGAACAGGGACTTCTCGTCGGTGGAGGATGCGCTCCGCACCGTCGGAGAGGTGAGGTACTCCGAGGAGTTCGAGATTGCGCTGGTGAAGACCCGTACTGGTACGGCCAAGATATTCGGGGGAGGGCAGGTGTCCGTGGTCTCCAAATGGCAGAAGGATGCCGAACCGCTGTTCGAGAGGACGGTGAAGGCACTGTTCAGGGCGCAGATGTGCACCTCCTGCGGGATATGCGCCAAGAGATGTGCCAGACATGCCATACGCATTGACAACGGTCTGCACGTCGACCCCAGGAAGTGCAACTCCTGCGGCCGCTGCGAGGACTCCTGCATGGTCTCCCACTACTACGACAAGCTGGTCTGACCACCGAATGGTTTTTTATAAAGGGGGCGTATGGAGCACCATGGATTACG
>JAFPVN010000070.1 GCA_017395275.1 Candidatus Methanomethylophilaceae archaeon
GAAGTCCTACACGGATTTCCCGCAATTCCGCGGCAGCTTACCATGCACTAAACGCAGCATCGAACGCCATCGTTATCTTCAATTGTGTCTTTCTATCATCATCTGTCCGGGGATCGTTCCGCGTTCACCGGGTCTTCACGAGTTCCCTGTACGAGAACACGATCTGATACGTTGTGATCAGCGAGATCGCGACACAGACGAGCATCCCGTTGCCCAGATTCACCCAGAACTCCATGCCGGTATCCTCGCCCCCGAACTCCGATAGCATCGCGACTTGCAGAATGAACATCGAGAATATCGCGCGGTTCATACCGAATCTCTTGACGCTCCCGAATATCGGATCGGAGAATCCGCGGAAGCGTATGACGTTCACAATCGCGGATATGAAGAAGATGAACGTGAAGAGGGCGACCGCATAGATGAACAGGTCGGGATATACCACGTTCTGGTCGCCGTTCACGGCCATTATCACCATGGTGATCACGGCCATCGTCAGCGGGACCATCAGGATGCCGGTGTGGAAGGCCGTTCTGAGCCCATCGGCACGGTCCTCGCCCGTCCCCTGTATGTATTTGCGAAGGAGTATCACGCAGATCAGGGCTATCAGCAGGTAGTATCCTGCGGCCGCATACATCCATGACGATTCGGAATCCAGTCCCGATACAGTCAGGAGCACGGAGTATGCCAGTCCGAAGGCCAGTTCCCCGTACAGGACGTACCTGCCTATCGCGTACCTGTTCTCCCTTATCCTCCTCGGCAGACCCCAATCGAAAGAGTGCTTTATGATCAGCACCAGGAAGTAGATCCCGATCCCGAGCACGTATGTGGAGAACGCATACAGCGCGAACGATACGGGATTCATCTCGTTCCCGGTGACGAACACCAGTATGAGTGCCAGTGCGCAGAATGCTGCCTCGGTGATGAAAAGGACAGGTTCGGGATGGTAAAGTCTTCTCAGCCACGCATCCTTGTCCATGGTATCCTGAAAGGGATGGTAGTCCTGCCCGGATTCGAACCAGGGTCACCGGCTCCAAAGGCCAGCATGATTGACCACTACACTACAGGACTGTACCTGCCCCATCTGTGAACAATTAAATTAACTTTCCCACAAGGTAGGTGGAAGCGCAATCCGTGACCTCTACGTCGACGAAATCGCCTATGTTCAGTTCACCCTCGATGGTCACCGGCCTGTAGTTGCCGGTCCTGGCTATCATCGTCCCGGGGCGTCCGTTCTCGGTCACCAATACCCTGAACCTCTGACCGATGAGCTTGGAGTTGACGTCGTATTCCACGGTGTTCTTCACCTCGGTGAGCTCCTGGGACCTCTCCTTGACGACGTTTCCCTGGACCTCCTTCATCTCCGCCGCTTCTGTTCCGGGCCTTACGGAGAACCTGGTGATGTTAACGGTATCCGCGCGCAGCTTGCGCAGAAGTGCGATCGTCTTCTGATGGTCGGAATCCGTCTCCCCCGGGAATCCGCAGATGATGTCGGTGGCGATGCTGATGTCGGGGATCTCGTCCCTCAGGCGGTTGACTATGCCGAGGAAGGAGTTGACGGTGTAGTGCCTCTTCATGTCCTTCAGCACCCCGTTGCTCCCGCTCTGGACGGGGATGTGCAGGAACCTGTACACCCTATCGTCCTTCAGGACATCGATCATGTCGTCCAGTATCCTCTCCAGATAGTTCGGGTTCATCATCCCGATCCTTATCCTGTAGTCGCCGTCGAACATCAGTAGTTCTCTCAGGAGCTTCCCCAGGTCCGTACCTATGTCCAGGCCGTAGCATGCCGTATCCTGCGCGGTGACCAGGATCTCCTTCACGCCGGAGTCGATCAGGTCCC
Organism: Candidatus Methanomethylophilaceae archaeon; assembly: GCA_017395275.1. Taxonomy (GTDB): domain Archaea; phylum Thermoplasmatota; class Thermoplasmata; order Methanomassiliicoccales; family Methanomethylophilaceae; genus SIG5. Next base: position 1,841 of record JAFPVN010000070.1, read on the forward strand.
TGAACTCATCCACGAGTTCATCGACGGGCCTGCTGATCAGCTTCCCCCTTGCAAGCCTGGTTATGCAGTACGTGCAATGACCCAGACATCCCTGTGCTACCGGAAGGATCGCCGTTCTCCCGTAGGGTGTGCGCTCGGTGCAGCACCCCGTGCCGAATTTGCTCTCCACCATCCCAGTGAACAGGTCGTAGTCCTCCGGAGGGACCACCACTGCGTTGGGGAGCCTGAGCATGATCCTGCTCCCCTGCACCTTGTCCATGCACCCGGTGACTATGACGTCCTTCCCGGATGCGCGGAGCTCGTTCATCCTCTTGATCATCCGCTTCTCAGTGGTATCCACGACGGTGCAGGTGTTCAGGATGACTATGTCCGCTTCCTCGGCGGAGCCGACCCTCTCGTGGCCCAATGACTCCATCTTCCGGGCGTGCTGTTCGCCCTCGCCGTAGTTCATCGTACATCCGTACGATTCGACGAAGTACCGCATCTTCAGCGGGTGGGGTTCTCGTTGGTCCTCTGGGCGAACGCGGTCTTGGCCGAGATGTTGGTGATCTTGGCGTTGACCTTGGCGCCCTTCACGGTACCGGGTACCACAACGAGATAGTCCATGAACTTCCCGGTCCCGTCTCCCTTCTTACCGACGTCATTGATGAACACCTCGATGACGTCCCCGACCTTCAGCGAGTTGTTGGTGTCGCTCCTGGAGGTCTTCTTGACGTTGACGGGCCTGCGCGCACCGCATGCCTCGCACTCGAGGATCAGCGTCCTGCCGTCCTTGAGGAGCTTGGTGTCGGGGCGTCCGCACTCTGAACAGATGACGAAGGTGTCGGTGTAGGTCTGGATCTTGTCCTGGATCGCAGCGGGGCTGATCTTGGACTTGAGGACGACCCTGCGTCCCTCGATGTTACCGGGGGTACCGAGTTCCCTGAGCAGGAACTGGAGGACGTGGTCGTTGTCCCTCCTGAGTACGTCGGTGATGTCGAGGAAGTTCCTGACGACTGTGATCTTTCCCTCCTGTATGACGTCCACTTCGGGGACGGTGAACCTGTCGTGGTTCTCTGCTACCTCGGGAAGCTTCTCCTTTGCCCTGTCGAGCAATGCAAAATAATCGTCGTCTGCTGTCATCTGTATCGCCTTGGCCCTCCCATGACCATATTTAATATATAATTTGGGATGCGCCGGTCCGGGCCAACCTCCCCTTATACGCGCGTTCACTTCTACAAGTTTAAATACAATAAGCCATATCGACGTCCACTTCACATTAACGACAATGTATAATTGAAGGTGAAAAAATGGGAAGAGGTCTTTACACCGCTAGGAAATTAAGGACTGACAGGCAGCGCCACCGCTGGCTGGACAGGGCATACAAGAAGAGAGTTCTCAAGCTCAGGGAGAAATCGGACCCGCTCGAGGGATCCGCACAGGCTCGTGGAATCGTCCTCGAGAAGGTCGGAGTCGAGGCTAAGCAGCCCAACTCGGCTATCCGTAAGTGCGTCAAGATCCAGCTGATCAAGAACGGCCGTCAGATCACCGCGTTCGCGGTCGGAGACGGTGCGATCAACTTCATCGACGAGCACGACGAGGTCATGGTCGAGGGAATCGGTGGACGTATGGGAAGGTCCTACGGAGATATCCCCGGAGTCCGTTACAAGGTAATCAAGGTCAACAACGTCTCGCTGGACGAGATGGTCAGGGGCCGCATTGACAAGCCCGTGAGGTGAATCGCATGGAGAACAAAGCACTTATGTTCGGCAAGTACGACCTCGCGGAGGTCACCGTCGCTGACGGCGGTCTCGCGAAGTACATCGATCTGACCCCCACCAACGTCCCCCACTCCGGCGGAATCCACGCCAACAGGTGGTTCGGAAAGGCAAGGCTCAGCATCGTCGAGAGGCTCATCAACAACATCATGAGGACCGAGAAGTACACCGGAAAGAAGCTCAAGGCGTACAAGGCGGTCGAGGACGCGTTCGCAATCGTCGCCCAGAGGACCAAGCAGAACCCCATCCAGGTTCTCGTCCAGGGTCTCGAGAACGCAGCACCCCGTGAGGAGGTCACCAGGCTCCAGTTCGGAGGAATCTCCGTCCCCAAGGCCGTCGATGTGGCACCCCAGAGGAGGCTCGACATCGCCCTCCGCAACCTCTCCACCGGAGTCGTCGCGGCATCGTCCAAGAACAAGAAGCCCATCTCGATGTGCCTCGCAGAGGAGATCATCCTCGCATCCAAGGGCGACATGACATCCTACTCCGTCGCCAAGAAAGAGGAAATCGAGCGTGTCGCACAGTCCGCCCGCTGATCGTAACAGGTGGTAACCATGGGAAGAAAGGAAGACAACATCAAGAAGGCAGTCGAGCTGATGAAGGACCAGTCCCTCATCAGGAACCTCGGAACCGCCGCACACATCGACCACGGTAAGACCACATTCTCGGACAACCTGATCGCAGGTGCCGGAATGATGTCCTCCGACCTCGCGGGAGAGCAGCGTGTTCTCGACTACGACGAGCAGGAGGCTGCGAGGGGAATCACCATCAACGCCGCATCCGCAGCAATGGTCGTTCCCTACAACAACCCCAAGACCGGAAAGACCGAGCACTACCTCGTCAATCTCATCGACACCCCCGGACACGTCGACTTCGGCGGAGACGTCACCAGGGCCATGAGGGCACTGGACGGAGTGTACATCCTCTGCTGCGCTGTCGAGGGAATCATGCCCCAGACCGAGACGGTCATCAGGCAGGCCATGAAGGAGCGCGTCAGGCCCATGCTGTTCATCAACAAGGTCGACAGGGCCATCGTCGAGCAGCAGCTGACCCCCCAGATGATGGTCGAGAAGTTCTCCAAGATCATCACCCAGTTCAACCAGAAGATCATGGACATCCTGCCCGCACCGCTCAACAAGCAGTGGCAGGTCAGCCTCCAGGACGGAACCGTCGCACTGGGATCCGCATACAACAACTGGGCGGTCTCGATCCCCTACCTCAGCAGGCCTGAGGTCACCAAGAAGGCGATCGAGCTCTGTCCCGATCTGGCCGAGAAGCTCAAGGGCAAGCCCTTCAACCTCAACACCGTCTTCGACCTCTGCGCACAGGAGGGCGGACAGGCGAAGCTCGCCAAGATCATCCCCATCGCGGACGTCGCACTCGAGATGGCGATCAACCACATCTCCAACCCCGTCGACGCCCAGAAGATCCGTATCCCCACCATCTGGAAGGGTGACCTCAACTCCGAGCTCGGAAAGCAGATGCTGAACTGCGACCCCAACGGAGAGGTCGCACTGATGATCACCAAGATCATCATGGACAAGCAGGCCGGAGAGATCGCCATCGGAAGGCTGTTCTCCGGAACCGTCAAGAAGGGAATGACCCTCTACATCGCAGGACAGCCCGCACCCCAGCGTGTCCAGACCGTCGCACTCATGGTCGGAGCCGACAGGATCCCGATCGAGGAGTGCAAGGCCGGAAACATCGTCGCGGTCACCGGACTCAAGGACGCAATCGCGGGATCCACCGTATCCACCCTCAAGGACATGGAGCCCTTCGAGAAGATGGCCCACTACTCCGAGCCCGTCATCACCAAGGCCATCGAGGCCAAGAACATGGCGGACCTGCCCAAGCTGGTCGAGGTCCTGAGGGTCATCGCAAAGGCGGACCCCTCGCTGCAGATCGAGATCAACAACGAGACCGGCGAGCACCTGATGTCCGGAATGGGAGAGCTCCACCTGGAGATCACCGAGTACAGGATCATCAACGAGCAGAAGGTCGACATCATCTCCTCGCCCCCGATCGTGGTGTACCAGGAGAGCGTCAAGGGACCCAACCCCTCCGAGTTCGAGGGTAAGTCGCCCAACAAGCACAACAAGTTCTACTTCATCGTAGAGCCTCTCGAGGAGGGCGTCAAGGAGGCCATCCGCAAGGGAGACATCGACCCCGACGCGAAGATCAAGGACCCCAAGGAGCTTGCCAAGATCCTCACCGACTGCGGTATGGACAAGGACGAGGCCAAGGGAATCGTCGCATTCAAGAACAACAACGCACTCTTCGACTGCACCAAGGGTATCCAGTACCTCCACGAGACCATGGAGCTCATCAAGCAGTCCTTCGAGGAGGCCATGGTGAAGGGACCCCTCGCCAACGAGAAGATCTCGGGCGTCAAGGTCAAGCTCATGGACGCCAAGCTCCACGAGGACACCATCCACAGGGGACCCGCACAGGTCATCCCCGCTGTCAGGGACGGTATCTACGGAGCCATGTGCCAGGCCGGAAGGATCCTGCTCGAGCCCATGCAGAAGGTATTCATCAGCGTTCCCCCGGACTACATGGGAGGCGCAGTCAACCTGATCAACCAGCGCCGCGGTACCATCCTCGAGATGGGACAGGACGGAGCGGACTCCACGGTCACCGCGGAGTGCCCGGTCGCAGAGATGTTCGGATTCTCATCCGATATCCGCGGTTCCACACAGGGACGTGCGATCTGGTCGATCGAGAACGCAGGCTTCAAGCAGCTGCTGCCCGACCTGCAGAAGAAGGTAGTCACAGAGATCAGGACACGCAAGGGACTCAACCCAGAGCCCTACGACGACAAGTACTACTCTGGAATGTAAGACTTAAATACAAAACACCCTTACACTGAAAATCAGAGATATATAAATATCAAAATGGAGGCAAAAACATGGCAGAGAAAGCGCACATGAACTTAGTCATCATCGGACACGTCGACCACGGAAAATCCACCCTCACCGGAAGGATCCTGCTCGAGACCGGTGCAATCGAACCCCACATCATCGAGAAGTACAAGAAGCAGGCAGAGGAGAAGGGAAAGGGATCCTTCTACTTCGCTTGGGTCATGGACGGACTCAAGGAGGAGAGGGAGAGAGGAGTCACTATCGATGTCGCTCACAAGAAGTTCTACACCGACAAGTACTACTTCACCGTCATCGACGCTCCCGGACACCGCGATATGGCCGAGTTGAGCTTGTGGCTGCCGGAGGTGTTCTGCCCCTCGAATTTA
>JAFPVN010000071.1 GCA_017395275.1 Candidatus Methanomethylophilaceae archaeon
GACGGCCGCTCCCTGATGGAGGTGGCCAAGTCCCTGGTGGAGGCGGGAAGGGTCACCGACGGCATCAAGATACTGAGGGGGCTCATCGAGTCATGCCCGGACGATCCCGAGCAGTACCTCTACGCTGCGCAGGTCATGAACGACGCCGGGATGTACGGCGAATCTCTCGGAGTCATCGAGAGCGCGAGGAGGATGTTCCCCAACGACGCCCGCATACTGTATTTCTCAGGAGGCCTGAAGGACAGGCACGGTGACGGTCCCGGTGCGCTTTCCGACTACAACGACGCCGCCAGGCTGGGGATGGCCAACCACGACCTGTTCCTGGCCATGGGGAGGCTCCGCCTCGGCATGGGGATGCTGTCCCCCGCGATAGACGTGCTGCAGGACGCCGTCAGGGAGGATCCCTCCGACAACGACGCGAGGACGATGCTCTGCGAGGCCCTCATGAGGGCGGGCAGGGAATCAGACGCCCTCCCGCACATCATGACACTAATCAATTCGGATCCGCACGACGTGAAGGCGCTGCGCATGTATGTCACCGCCGCGCAGACCGCCGGCGGTTCGGAGAGGATCCTGTCCGTCTTCGACAACATACTCGGAGCTGAGCGCACGCCGGAGGACACCGAGTTCTTCAGGCAGGCCCTCGTCAGGGTCGGGGAGTACACCAAGGCTGAGCTCCTGATACCGGACGAGCCCGAACCCTTCGATCCCGACGAGGCCGCACTCAAGGTTCTGGACACCGCCTACAGCGAGGGGACCGAGATCAACGACCCCTCCGTCTACGAGGACATGGAACTGTCGCCGGAGGAGAAGGAGCAGGTGCTGGACCTTCTTAGCATGCAGGTGGAGTATGAACCCGCCTTCGGCAGTCGCACGTTCGACGAGATGGAGAGCATGTCGAACCAGGTCATAGTGTCCGAGCACCTGGAGTCCATAGAGCTCACGCGCACCGCCACGCTGCAGGCGATCAGGCATGCTACCTCATGTGCCAGCATAGAGAGGATGCACATGCTGCAGAGGCACATTGAGCTCTCATTCTCCCTCGAGGGCGTCAACGACGCCTACGCGGATACCGTCGAGGACATAGCCGCGGACGCTGACCCCAACATGACGCTGTTCATGGTCATGAAGCAGTTCGGCGTCGGCATAATGACCGCCCGCATGGTCCTGAACAGGATGAGCGGTCAGTAACGGTTCATCTCTGCCTTGAGGTACTCCCTCATGAGGCAGGTTGCGTAGTTCCCCTTGGTGAGATAGAAGCTCAACGAATACCCTCCGTCGGACATCTCCGTCCTCAGGTCGGATACCTTGCAGAGGATCTCCCTCCAGTCGCCCTTGGCGCAGCAGTGGGGGAGTCCGGTGACCATGAAGTCCTCGGCCTTGACCTTCGCGTTAGATACAATCTTGCGCTCGATCTCTCCCATCTCCCCTTCGGAGAACCTCCCGTCGCTTCCGAACACGGTGATGGCGACGTACGCCTTCCCCTTGGCCACCTGGCGCTCCACGATCTTATAATTCCTGTCCGTGACCGTCACGGGCTCCTCGTGGGAGGGTACGCCGTCGGCATCCACCGGGATTACGGTATCCCCGATCACGGGCGCGTTGAGGGGCATACCGCGGGCCATCCTCTCGCTGAGCATGAAGTTGTATAGGTATGATTGGTAAGCATGGGTGAACATCATCTGGAGGTTGTTCGGCATAGCCTCGATGACGCCCTTGTAATCATCAGGGTTCTCCTTCAGGTGGTCGACCATCGTCTGTTCGAACCCCATTATCTTGGGCAGGAAGAAGTCTATCGACGAGTAGTCGCCGTTGCATCTCCTCAGGGTCTCCCTGGCCTCGCGGACGTCGTCCTCCTCGAACACGGAGGGATGGAACAGGTACGTCTCCACCGCTCCCTTCAGGTCCCCTCTGATGATCCTCTCGCCCACGAGGTGCGTTATCGGCCTAGATATCCCGAACCTCTGGACGCCGAAGTAGTTGGGGAATCCCCCCATCGCCATGACCTCCGACGTAACCTTCTCTATGGTCTCGGAACAGTCCCCTTCGACGTCCCTCACCCTGATCCCGAACCTGTTGCCCTTCAGCTCGCCCATCCTGACGGGCGAATCCGAACGGAAGACGTTTTTGAATTCCACGTCCTCCAGCGTCACGAGGTCCAGCTTCGACGGGTCGCACTCGAACGACATGCGCTGGGTGGTGACCGCGCGCTTGTCCTTGGTGCCGGCGAACCCCACCTTCTCGCGGGATATGCGCATTGATCTGGACAGAAGTCTGATGAGGCGGTTGGTCTCCCAGTTCGTTGACGTCACATCGGCGATGGTGAACCTCCCGTTCTCGGAGGAGGGATGGTCGTCCGCCACCTCGCGGACGACGAAATCCTGCGGGTCCTTCTTCAGACAGCCGCCCGTACCCGGGCAGTCGGTCATGTAGTAGAGCATGCCGACATCGGCCTCTGCAGTGCCGCAGGGTCTGTACATGCAGGTCACTCGGCCTTGCACTCGGAGAAATATGCGGAGACGGCGTCGCATGCGGTCTTGATGGCATCGACGGGGCTACCCTTCCTCATCTCGACGAACAGCTTGGTGTCCTCGAGCTCGGGGTGCTTGTTGATGAACCTGACGATCTTGACGTCCTTGTTCTTGTTGAGCTCGTCGATGATGGGGATGATGAGTGTGGTGTCGGTGCCTTTGAAAGCGATGGTGGCCGTTGTCTCGGTAAACACGGATTTGTCGCTGTCGATTTCCATAGGGAATGCCATATCCGCCCTTAGAGTCCCCTCTTTATTAAAGGTTTCGTGCGCGTCGATATAAATCAGCTGTCCGAGGACTGCATCTCGTACATCTCGTAGATTTCCTGTACGGAGGTGCTCATCTCCGGACCCTTGTCGTCCCTGACGCGTCCGGTGAACCTGGGGAACCTTATGCCGATGCCGGTGTCCTCCTTGATCCATCCCTCGGCGGCGGTGTGTATCGGGCTCTGGCTTATCTCCGCCCCCACGACCTCCAGAACCACCGTGGGCTCGAACCAGACGTCGGGCACCATCTTGGCGCTGACGCTCCTCGGCTGGTTCTCGGATTTGTATTCGTCCAGCAGCGCGGGCATGCCGTCGAGGAAGGCGTCGTCGAATCCCGTTCCGAGTTTGCATACGGTGCAGTACTGTCCGGTCTCCTGGTCGAACGAGGCCATCAGCAGCGCCCCGTACTTCCCGGCGCGCTTGCCCATGCCGTAGAACGCCCCCACGACGACGAGGTCGAAGGAGTCCGTCAGCGTCTCGTGGTAGTCCTTCTTGTACTTGATCCACAGGAATCCCCTGGAACCGGCGCGGTAGATGGATTCGTCGGAGAGGGATTTCGCCATCACGCCCTCGCATCTGGAGGATATGGCGCGGTCGAAGAAGTCCTCCGCCTGCTCCACCGACTCGATGGTCTCCATGACCGTCATACCGACCATGTCGTCCATCTCGAAGCTCTCGGACAGGATCCTCCTCCTCTCGGGGTACGGTTCGTATGTGAGGTCCTTCCCGTCGAGGTACAGGATGTCGAACATGAATATCCTGACTGGCACTTCGTTGACGGCGGATTCCATGTCGTGCTTGCGCCTCCTGTGGGTGACGTTCTGGAACGGGAGTATTGTGCCGTCCCTGTCCACCGCGACGCACTCCCCTTCGATGATCGCTTCCTTCCCTTTCAAGTTCCTCATCAGCCTCTCGCAGATGTCGGGGAAGTTGTCCGTAAGGTTCTCCAGCCTCCTGGAGTATATCCTGGCGGAATCCTTGGTGATGTGGATCTGGGCCCTCATGCCGTCGTACTTGTACTCCATGGCGCACCTTCCGCCCATGCGCTCCATGACCTCCGCTAGCGAGGGGAGTCTCTCGGCGAGCATGACCTTGATGGGATTGCCCCTCTCCACCTTGATCCTCCTTATACCTTCCATGCCGTCCCTGGCGAGGGTCTCCCCCACCAGTCCGAGGTCGCACGTTATGTTGAACGCCCTCTCGATCTCGGGGCGGTTCTCCTTCTCCGCATAGCATTGTGCCAGCGCATCCAATATGGTCATGGACGATGCTCCGACTCTCATCCTGCCGGTGACTATCCTGCACAGGTATCTCGCCTCGAGGGGGCCGGCGTCGTGGAGCATGCTGGTGAGTATCTTGATCTTCCTGTTCTGGGAGTCCTTACCTTCAGAGGTCTCTATGGACCTGAGCCCGGACACGACAGCGTCCAGGGTGAGTGGTTCCGAGAACAGGCTCATCTGCTTCTTGTTGGCGATGAGCTGCTCCGCCACCGTCCCGGTGTCCCCCTCCTTGATCCACATCTTCTCGACCTTGTCCGCGGGGTTTCCCGACGTGGTGGCTATGGATTGGAGGATGAGCCTGTCGGCCATCCCCAGCTTCTCCGGGTAGAAATCGGGATGCAGGAGTCCCTGCGACAGGTAGATGGTGTTCCTGAGGTCGGAGGGATCCATCCCCTCGAACGATCTGGCCAGTATGTCCGTCATCTCCAGACGGCTGCTGGTCGATTCAAGCGCAGCGAAGGTATCCGCGATCTTCGAGAAGAGCATGGTGCCTGCAAGGCGGACAGTGAATATAGATTTGATGTTCGTTCCATGGCGATGACGCAGGAAACCTCGGTCCCCGGCGCATCCTATTTATACCTGCAAAACGCTGAAAACATCGAACTTGACCGGTCACCTTGCGGCGACCGTAAATAGTTTCATTACAACAGTTCGATCAAAAGCCGAACTGTTGCAAGGGCCAGGGCGATCAGTCTGCTCAAACCTACACCCTGGCGCTTGTCCTTTTATTCCAATTGATGAGGTGACCTGCGACCCCTATATTCAGTAGATTTTGATAAAGGATTGCATAGCTATCGCTAGTCTCATGTGGAAATGCATGGTTTGTTCC
>JAFPVN010000072.1 GCA_017395275.1 Candidatus Methanomethylophilaceae archaeon
ATGCATCCTCCGAACTGCCCTATCAGGAATGCCGCGGAATGTGTGCACCCGATGACCGCATCCTGTCCGGTGAACCTCTGGAAAGCGCATATGCAGTCGGCGGACCTCTCGGGATCGAACCGTTCCCCGTAGACCTCCGTGGTCCTGATGCCCAGGACGTCCATGCCCAGGGTCATGTCGCGTATGAACAGCGGGGTCCTGTCGGGTAAGGACCCGTCAAGCGCCCGGAGGAATTGCTCTGATGTCATCGGTCGTCGAAACCGATGATGAACGTGGAGATATTTGATTGGCGGGTATCCCCGCCATGTCCTTCAGGATATGGTCAACCGGTGCGGCGGGGGATGCGCCGACGGGATTCTGACATCCCTCGATCTCGTCGGACAGGGCAGACATGTCGAACGGACTGAGCACGAACTTCTCCCTGCCTACGGGTTCGACGTCGGTGAACATGATGAAATCCTTGGAGAGCCAGACGACGTTGTCGCACTCCGCATACTATTCCTTCTCGTCGCCCAAAGGGATCATGCCGATGACGTTTTCGTCGCTGTCGATCATCGTCACCCTGGCGCTCTTGGCGATGTCGCAGCCGTACTTCACGAAGAGGCAGACCTTCTGGCTGCGTTTGGAGACCTCGGCGAACCCCTCGTTCTCGTAATCGCTCTGGCTCTGGGTCCGGACGGATCTTTCCTCGTTCCACAGTTTGGAGAATACATCATCTGAGATCTACATGGCATCCATGATCCCCGACTGCGAGAGATAAAGGTCGAGGAGCTCTGTGAGGACGGTCATTGCATTGGAATGCCTGGAATCTGTATTTATCGTTATTTTACGGGTGTCGACTAGAGAATTGGAATATCCATCCAATTCCTCGGAACCGATTGAAAAAACATCACGGAGCATCATCCGTCGAAACCGATGAGGTACGTGAAGATCCTCGACGAGATCGGCATATCCGTCATGACCTTGAGCATGTGGTCCACCGACGGCGTGGGGGATGCACCGACGGCGTTCAGGCATCCGTCGACCTCCTCGGTCAGGTAGGTCATGTCGAACGGACTGAGCACGAACCTCTCCCTGCCGACGGCCTCCACGCCGGTGAACATGGCGAAATCCTTGGAGAGCCAGATGACGTCCTCGCGGCCCTCGTACTGCTCCTTCTCCGACTCGTAGACCGTGATCCCCAGGACGTTGTCCCTGCTGTCGACCATGGTCACCCTGGCGATGCTGCCGATGTTGAAGGAGTCGTCGACGAAGAGGCATATCCGGTGTCCCCTCTTGGAGATCTCCTTGAATCCCAGGTTCTCGTAGTCGCTCTGGGTCTGGGTGCGGACCTTCATCTCGACCCCCCAGATGTCGCTGAAATCCCGGTCGGAGAGCCTCCTGACCTTCAGGACGCCGGTGCGCCTCTCGAAGTAATCGGTCACGTCCTCAGGAATACCCATGCCAGAGAAAACGATGTAACCATTATATAGTGCTTATTCGATGGGTGTCCGCCGTGTCAAATGTTAGCACGGTGCAAGGTGAATTAGAATGTCCTTCCTAGGAATCCCCGACCCCATGATCTGGCTGTCGTACGTGGGCTGCTTCGCATGCGTGCTGTTCTGCCTGGTATGGGGTCATCTGAAAGACAAGGAGATGGATGAAGATGGCGACTGAGGGGGTCAATCTCGTCACATTCTCCGTGATGGCAGTATTGTTCATAATCGCTACTCTGGCACTTGGGTGGTACGGGTACGTGCACACCAAGAAGGACAACGACGCCTATCTCCTCGGAAGGAACAAGACAAACGCCATGATCATCGCGCTGTCCTACGGTGCGACGTTCCTCAGTGCATCCGCCGTCATAGGGTTCGGCGGACAGGCTGCCGTCCACGGCGCCACCCTGATGTGGCTGTGCTTCCTGAATCTCATAGTGGGCGTGGCGATCGCGTTCATCATCTTCGGGGGACGCACCCGTCGTCTCGGCAGGAAGCTGAAGGCATCCACCTTCGCCGACCTCCTCGGGAAGGCATACAGCTCCAAGGGGATCCGCAT
>JAFPVN010000073.1 GCA_017395275.1 Candidatus Methanomethylophilaceae archaeon
GCAAAAACACGATTATAAAATTGTGAAAATTACATGCTGGCTCTTTTGAATTGGCGTTTCGAATTTTGAGTGACATCGCGGATGTCAGGTGTGACGGGTATGTACGGGCGCTGTTCCGGCGTAACAGAACCGTCCGAACATGACTGTTCCGATAGGAAATTGGCCGATAGTGCCATTATTATAGGTAGAGCGCGTTTTGAGGGGAGATGCAACTCGTCATTCTCGCAGCAGGTATGGGAAGCCGTTTCGGAGGACTGAAGCAGCTGGAGCCCATGGATGAGCACAACAACTTCATCATCGACTATTCCGTGTTCGACGCCATCGCTGCGGGATTCGACAAGGTGGTCTTCATCATCAGGAAGGCCAACGAGAAGATCTTCAGGGACACCATAGGGAAGAGGATCGAGTCAAAGATCAAGGTGGAGTACGTCTTCCAGGAGAACGACTCCGTCCCAGACGACAGGATCCCGGCCGGCAGGACCAAACCCCTCGGCACGGGTCACGCGATCCTCTGCTGCAGGGACGTCGTGGATGACAGCTTCATGATCATCAACGCCGACGACTTCTACGGGAAGGGATCGTACGCCACAGCCGCCCGTTTCATAAAGGACGGCTGTTCCGACACAGTCTTCGGATGCGTCTGCTACAACGCTGGGAACACCCTCACCGAGAACGGCAAGGTGAAGAGGGGGGTGTGCGAGGTCAGGGACGGCAACGTTGTCAGGATCATCGAGTCGTCGCTCTCGGCCAAGGATGAAAAGGACATCCTCGCCCAGCCGCTGGACGGCAGCGCGGAGTTCGTCACGCCCTATTCCACGCCCGTGTCCATGAACATGTTCATCCTCACGCCCGCGATATTCTCCGTCCTCGAGGACGGATTCAGGGAGTTCCTCTCCGGCTGGAAGGATCCCGCCAAGGACGAGTATCTCCTTCCGGACATCATCTCCAAGACGGTGGCGGACGGCAGGGCGGTGCTCAGATGCGTCACCACCGACGAGAAGTGGATAGGCGTGACCTATCCCGAGGACAAGCCCTCGGTGGTCGGTTCCATACGCGCCAAGAGGGACGCGAAGGAGTACCCGGAGGACCTCTGGGCCTGAGCCATATGAAGAAAGGGAACTTTTTCCTGGATACGCTCAGCGGCGTCATTCGCATGGAGGAATCCGAGGAGGGTCCCGTCACCTCCCAGAACCTGTCGTTCCAGTGGATCATCGTCATCGTGGGCGTCCTGCTCCTGCTGATAAAGTTCGGGGCATGGCTCGTCACATCGTCGGTATCGGTTCTCACCGATGCCCTCGAGAGCATAGTCAACGTGGTGGCCGCGTTCGTGGGATTGTACGCGCTGGCACTTTCCGCGAAGCCCCGCGACAAGTCCCATCCGTACGGTCACGGTAAGGTGGAACTGATATCGTCGTCGCTGGAGGGTGTGATGATACTGGTCGCCGGAGCGGTGATCATATTCGAGGCCGTGGACAGCTTCTTCGATTCAAGGACGATCGACAACCTCCCCGTGGGATTGGGCCTGCTGGCGCTCACCGCGCTGGTCAATCTAGCGGTGGGGGTAGCCGCCATGAGGAAGGGAAGGAAGAACCGTTCCCTGGCGCTGGTGGCCAGCGGGAAGCATCTCTGTTCCGACACGGTATCGTCGCTGGGCATCATCCTCGGATTGGGCGTCATGATGCTCCTGTCCTACCTGGGTTACGACATCAACTGGGTCGACAGCGCCATCGCGGCGGTGTTCGGCGTGATCATCGCCTTCACTGGGATCAAGGTAGTGAAGGAGTCCATGGACGGGGTGATGGACAAGGCGGACGAGTCCGCCGTGGAGGATATCCTGTCGTTGGTGAACGGCGTACGCCACAACCATTGGATCGACATCCACAACCTCAGGGTCACCAAATACGGTCCCATGCTCCACGTGGAGTTCCACATGCTGTTCCCCAGGGACATGACCATCCAGGAGCAGAAGAGGGAGATCGAGGAGATCACCAAGGCGATCAAGGCGAAGTACGGGGAATCGGTGGACCTGATAATTATGGGCGAACCCTGTACGGACGAGATGTGCCAGTATTGTAAGATGCACTGCGACAACAGGGTCGCCGAGTTCGTGTCCCGCATCGAATGGACGAAGGACACCGTCACCGACAGGGACGAGGTCCACGGTTCAGCAGATGTCGATGACGGCAGTTGAGTTGAACTCGACCCATTCGTCGATCATCCACTGAGGGGTACCCTTCTTGAAGGCCTTGGAGGGGTCGGTGGTGGTGTCGATCCCCTTTCTGAAGTTCGCGAGCATCATGAGGTAGTGTTCGGGGGTTGCTGTCATCATGATTACTACATGCGCGTCAAAGTATTTCAATCTAATAATGTTATAAATGTTATAATTGTTATTGCAACAGGATAGTAATTTGAAGTAAAATCGAAACAAACGTCACTTCTTCTCGGACAGCGACTTCACGAGGGCCTTCAGCTCGTTGATCTCCTTCTGCATCTCGGAGAGCTTCTCCTTGATCGGATCGGGCAGGTCGTTGTGCTCCAGCTCGTTCTTGGTGGAGACCCCCTTCCTCTTGACGATCTTCCCGGGGACGCCTACCACCGTGCAGTCGTCCGGCACGTCCTTGACGACGACGGAACCCGCACCGATACGGACGTGGTTTCCGATCCTGATGTTACCGAGGACGGATGCGTTCGCTCCCACGACCACATGGTCCCCCAGTGTGGGGTGCCTCTTGCCCTTGGAGGTGGTGGTACCTCCTAAGGTGACCCCCTGGTAGAGCATGACATGGTCGCCGATGATGGTGGTCTCCCCTATGACGATGCCGGTGGCATGGTCGATGAAGAAGTAATCCCCGATCTCCGCCGCAGGATGGATGTCGGCGCCCAGCTTGCTGTGGCACTCGTAGTTGAGCCTCATGGCCTCCTCCTTCCTGCCCTGCTTCCAGAGCTCGTGGGCCTCCCTGTACATCGCTACGACGTGCAGGCCCATGTGGAATTGGATGGCCTCCTCCTCGCTGCTGACTGCGGGGTCGCATTCCATGACGGCTGCCAGGTCTTTCGGAAGGATCTTCATGGTATCACTCGAAGATTCCCGTGCTTAAATATCTCTCCCCTCTGTCGGGGAGGATCGCGACTATTTTCTTCCCTTCGACC